>JBPCSL010000057.1:0-4870 GCA_051007175.1 Candidatus Nanopelagicales bacterium | reverse complement strand
GCCACGCGCACCACGGGGATGTCGTCGCCGGGGAACTCGTAGGAGGAGAGGAGCTCGCGCACCTCCATCTCGACCAGCTCGAGGAGGTCCTCGTCGTCCACCATGTCGCACTTGTTGAGGGCGACGACGATGGCGGGGACGCCGACCTGGCGGGCCAGGAGGACGTGCTCCTTGGTCTGGGGCATCGGGCCGTCGGTGGCGGCGACCACGAGGATCGCGCCGTCCATCTGGGCCGCGCCGGTGATCATGTTCTTGATGTAGTCAGCGTGGCCGGGGCAGTCCACGTGGGCGTAGTGACGCGCCTCGGTCTGATACTCGACGTGCGCGATCGAGATGGTGATGCCGCGCTGACGCTCCTCGGGCGCCTTGTCGATCTGATCGAAAGGCGTGAAGGGGTTGATGTCGGGCATCTTGTCGTGCAGGACCTTGGTGATCGCCGCGGTCAGCGTCGTCTTGCCATGGTCGATGTGCCCGATGGTACCGATGTTCACGTGCGGCTTGGTCCGCTCGAACTTCGCCTTCGCCACGGTGGGCTCCTCCTGTTTCGGTCCGTCCGACAGTCGCGGATCGGGGTTCTTCTACTGGTTTTCTGTTGTTCTTCGATCCGCGACTATTCGCCGCGAGCTTTCGCGATGATCTCCGTCGCCACGTTCTGCGGAACCTGGGCGTAGGAGTCGAACTGCATGGTGTAGCTGGCCCGGCCCTGGGTCCTGCTGCGCAGGTCTCCCACGTAACCGAACATCTCGGAGAGCGGCACGAGCGCACGCACGATGCGCGCCCCGGCCCGCTCGTCCATGGCCTGGATCTGGCCACGGCGGGAGTTGAGATCGCCGATCACATCGCCCATGAAGTCCTCGGGCGTGGTGACCTCGACGGCCATCATGGGCTCGAGGAGCACGGGGCCGGCCTTGCGGGCAGCGTCCTTGAAGACCATCGATCCGGCGATCTTGAAGGCGAGCTCCGAGGAGTCGACCTCGTGGTAGGCGCCGTCGAGGAGGGTCACCTTGAGGTCGACCATGGGGTAGCCGGCGAGGACGCCGTACTCCATGGCCTCCTGGCAACCGGCGTCCACCGAGGGGATGTACTCGCGGGGGATGCGGCCACCGGTGACCTTGCTCTCGAACTCGTAGCCGCCCTCACCCTCGGTGTTGGGAGCGAGCGTGATCTGGACCTTCGCGAACTGGCCGGAGCCACCCGTCTGCTTCTTGTGGGTGTAGTCGACCTTCTCGACGGTCTTGGTGATCGTCTCGCGGTAGGCGACCTGCGGCTTGCCGACGTTGGCCTCGACCTTGAACTCGCGTCGCATGCGGTCGACGAGGACCTCGAGGTGAAGCTCGCCCATGCCGGAGATGATGGTCTGGCCCGTCTCCTCGTCGGTCTGGACGCGGAAGGTCGGATCCTCCTCGGCCAGGCGCTGGATGGCGGTGCCGAGCTTCTCCTGGTCGCTCTTGGTCTTGGGCTCGATGGCGACCGAGATAACGGGGGCGGGGAAACTCATCGACTCGAGAACGACCGGATTGCCCGGATCGCACAGGGTCTCGCCCGTCGTCGTGTCCTTGAGGCCCATCACGGCCACGATGTCGCCGGCGCCCACGGCGTCGATCTCCTCACGCTTGTTGGCATGCATGCGGTAGATCTTTCCGACGCGCTCCTTGCGATCCTTCGTGCTGTTGAGGACGGCAGTGCCGGTCTCGAGGCGACCCGAGTAGATGCGGACGTAGGTGAGCTTGCCCAGGTGCGGGTCGCTCATGATCTTGAAGGCCAGCGCCGAGAAGGGCTCGCTGTCGCTGGGCTTGCGCTCGATGGCCTCACCCTCGTGGCCCGGCTTATGGCCCTCGATGGCGGCGATGTCGAGAGGCGACGGCAGGTAGGCGACGACGGCGTCCAGCATCGGCTGCACGCCCTTGTTCTTGAACGCCGAGCCGGTGAGGACCGGGGTGACCTTGTCCGCGAGCGTGGCGCGGCGGATGCCCGCCTGGATCTCCTCTACCGAGAGCTCCTCGCCCTCGAGGAACTTCTCCATGACGGCGTCATCGGCCTCGGCCAGGGTCTCGAGGAGCCTCTCGCGCCACTCGGCGGCCTTGTCGGCCATGTCGGCGGGGATGTCCTCGACGACGTAGTCCTCGCCCTTCTGGGTCTCGCCGCGCCACGTGAGCGCGCGCATGCCCACGAGGTCGATGACCCCGAGGAAGTCGGACTCGGACCCGATGGGGATCTGGAGGACGAGGGCCGTGGCCCCGAGGCGGTCCTTGATCATGTCGACGCACATGTAGAAGTCGGCACCCGTGCGATCGAGCTTGTTGACGAAGCAGATGCGGGGCACGTTGTAGCGGTCGGCCTGGCGCCACACCGTCTCGGACTGGGGCTCCACACCCGCGACGCCGTCGAAGACCGCCACGGCGCCGTCGAGCACGCGCAGCGAACGCTCGACCTCGACCGTGAAGTCCACGTGGCCGGGCGTGTCGATGATGTTGATCGTGTGGCCCTTCCACTCGCACGTGGTGGCCGCGGAGGTGATGGTGATCCCGCGCTCCTGCTCCTGCTCCATCCAGTCCATGGTGGCTGCGCCCTCGTGGACCTCACCGATCTTGTAGTTGATGCCGGTGTAGAAGAGGATGCGCTCGGTCGTCGTGGTCTTGCCCGCGTCGATATGCGCCATGATCCCGATATTGCGGACCTTGGCGAGGTCGAGCTTGATCGCGGTGGACACCCTGGACTCCTTCGTCGCTTCTTCGTTGCTCTGCTGCCGACTACCAGCGGTAGTGGGCGAATGCCTTGTTGGACTCGGCCATCTTGTGCGTGTCCTCGCGCTTCTTGACGCTCGCGCCGAGGCCGTTGGAGGCGTCGAGAATCTCGTTCATGAGGCGCTCGGTCATGGTCTTCTCGCGACGCTGCCGCGAGTAGGTCACCAGCCAGCGCAGGGCGAGGGTCGTGCTGCGGCCCGACTTCACCTCGACGGGCACCTGGTAGGTGGCGCCGCCGACGCGGCGGGACCGGACCTCGAGGGTCGGCCGCACGTTGTCAAGGGCCCGCTTGAGGGTGATGACCGGGTCGGTGCCGGTCTTCTCGCGGCAGCCCTCGAGGGCGCCGTACACGATGGCCTCAGCGGTGGACCGCTTGCCGTCGAGGAGGATCTTGTTGATGAGCTGGGTCACGACCGGGGAGGAGTACACCGGGTCGATGATGATTGGCCGCTTGCCAGCGGGGCCCTTGCGCGGCATCAGCCCTTCTCCTTCTTCGCGCCGTAGCGGGAGCGTGCCTGCTTGCGGTTCTTCACGCCCTGGGTGTCGAGCGCGCCGCGAATGATCTTGTAGCGAACGCCGGGGAGGTCCTTCACGCGGCCGCCGCGGACGAGAACGATCGAGTGCTCCTGCAGGTTGTGGCCGACGCCCGGGATGTAGGCGGTGACCTCGATGCCGGACGAGAGCCGGACGCGCGCGACCTTGCGCAGCGCGGAGTTCGGCTTCTTCGGGGTCGTCGTGTAGACGCGCGTGCAGACGCCACGGCGCTGCGGGCTGCCCTTGAGGGCAGGCGTCTTGTTCTTCGCGACCTTGTCCTGCCGGCCCTTGCGGACCAACTGCTGGATCGTGGGCACTGCTTCTCCGTCCGTGAGCACTCTGTCCGCGATGTCCGTTTCGCCGGTTTTCTCCCGCCCCCGCGCTCGGGTGTGTCGCTTACCCCCCGTGGGGAGCGACCTCGAGCAACGCTGGAGGAGTCCGGCGCAGGCCGTGCATGCGCGGGCGCCCGGAGCTGGCCCCAGGCACGAGGAGCAAAGGTACCCGACCCCCCTCGGGAAGGTCAAAACGGGGTCCGATTGGCAGGATCCCCGCCGAATCCCCCGTGGGACGCCTCCCCTAGGACGGATTCGCCGCCGAGAGAGACTTCCGACCTCCGGTGCGCGGCTTCCCTCGAAGCACCATCCCCGAACTCGCCCGCGGGCCGGTGGCGCTTTCGGGGCGTAGAAGGGCCAGTCGGCCGCACCCCGACGAGGGAATGCCGCAACCCCACGGGGGAATCGGGTGGGGAACGTTCTTCGGTCGATATGCGCTACCCGGTGGTGCATATCGACCGAAGAACGCCCTAGGTCGGAGTGACCTCCCGTCGGCGTGGGCCTCCCGTCGGTGATCGGTGGGCCGGCCTCGCGGGCGCACCCGGGGGCTCCCCCTAGGAAGGATTCGCCGTCGAGATGATCGCCACGAAGAGGAAGAGGAGCCCGAAGCCCACGATGAGGGCCGCCCAGAGCCCGATATTGATCCAGGAGATGATCCGAGTCGCCGTGTTGAGCCCCGCCCCTCCTACGGCCCCGTTGGAGGCCTGGATCTCGCGGGTGGACTGATGGGCGAGAACCAGGGCGATGATCGCCGGGATCACCGGGCAGACCGCCCACGACACGATGGCCAGGACGAGGCCGATGACCGCGCTGGTCGAGGTCGTCTGGACCGGGGCGTAGGAGTAGCCGGGAGCGGGGGGGTACGCCGGGGGCGCGTAGGCCGCCTGGGCCGGGGCAGCGGGAGGCACGGGTGCACCATGCGGAGGCCAGGTCGGCGGAGGGGCGTAGCCGGGAGCGGGCGCCCCCGAGGAGGCCTCAGCGCCCTCCGTGGACTCCCCCATCGAGGCGACGGGAGCCGGAGTCGAGGCTGCAGGAGCGTCAGGGGGCGCGGCCACGGGCGGCGGTGTCGGCGCCGAAGGAGCGGGGGGCGCGAAGGCCGGGGGCGGAGGGGGCGGAGGGGTCGGCGCCGAGGGAGCGGGAGTCGGATCCGGGGTCACGGCCTCCGGGGTTGCGGGCGGGGGCGTTGCGGGCTGGGGGGCCGAATCGTCCGCGGGGGGCTGCTGGTCGCTCATGGCTCCACAGTAGGCGACGGCGCCCGGG
>JBPCSL010000056.1:0-7971 GCA_051007175.1 Candidatus Nanopelagicales bacterium | reverse complement strand
CCGCGATGCTCCAGGAGGGCGATGCCCGGGTGGCCTCGGCGCCGGTCACGGTGCGCGATCCCGCGCTCACCACCGAGGACGCCATGACGCTGGGCGTCGTGGAGGAGGTCTCGAGCTTCACCCAGCAGGTGAACTACGCGGAGTACATGGCCCACAACCTTGCGCTGGCGTCGAAGTACATCAACGGGACGCTGCTCATGCCGGGCGAGGTCTTCTCCATGAACGACAAGACGGAGAACCACGATCCGGAGAACGGCTACATGGAGGGCTACGTCATCGGGCCGGGCGGCATCTTCCAGAAGGCACTCGGCGGCGGCCTGTCGGCTGCCACGACGACGATGTGGTCCGCCGCCTTCTACGCGGGACTGGAGCCGGTCGAGGTGCAGGCGCACTCCATCTACATCTCCCGCTACGTGCCGGGCTTGGAGGCCACCGTGGCGTGGGAGGGCTTCGACATGAAGTTCCGCAACAACACTCCCTACGGGGTCTTCATTACGGCGACCTCCGATGAGACGTCCATGACGGTCCGCATGTACAGCACCAAGGTCTACACCGACGTCAAGGCCGAGGTGGGCGACCGCTACGCGATCACGCCCTACAAGACCATCTACAACGACGCCCCCGAGTGCGCGGCGCAATCCGGCGGCGAGGGCTTCACCATCGACGTCGATCGCGTCTTCTACGAGGGCACGGAGGAGGTCAAGCGGGAGACCTTCACCACCACCTACAACCCCGCACCCGCCGTGGTCTGCGGCAAGAAGCCCAAGCCAAAGCCCGATCCCGAGAGCCCGTCACCGTCTCCGAGCGAGTCCGCCTCGACGGAGCCGACCCCGTCCGAGTCCAGCAGCTAGGGGTCAGTTCAGCAGGGCACGAGCTCGCTGGGCCTGGGCGCGGGCGGATTCCGCCTCGGCCGGCGACGCGTCCGCGACGACATCGGCGTACTCCTCGAGCCAACGCTGGGCCAGCGGGCCGTGCCCCATGTCAAGCAGCGCCAGCGCGCGATCGCGCAGCAGCCGCGGGCTGGGATCCGGGAGGTCAAGGGCGAGGTCGATGGCCCACAGGCGCGTGGTGGCCCGCAGCGGATGCGCCGCCCACGCCTGGATGTTGGCGAGGATGCGCGCCACCGTCGCGATGCCGCTGGCGGGAGCGAGGAATTCGCGGCGGAAGGCGAACCCGGCGCGCTCGACCAGGTCGCGCGCCCGGTCATAGGGAAGGAGCCGGCCGCCGGACCAGGGGTCCACGAGCACCCGCGTGCCATCGAGGAGATCGGCACGGAAGGTCGCGGGGTCGCCGATACCGACAACGAAGTGACCTGGCAGCGCCACCCCGTACGCCGCGATTCCCGTGCGCCGAGCCGTCTCGGTCCACACCGTCGACAGCAATATCGGCAGCCCGCGACGTCGGCGCAGGACCTGAGGCAGCAGGGACGATCCCAGGAGCTCGTAGTCCCCGGGGCTGCCGCGGAAGGCGGTGAGGGCGTCCCGCAGGCGGTCGTCGTCGCGGCCGGCAGGAGAGACCGTCTCCGCGAGGGCATCGAGCTCGGCCAGCCCGCGGTCGAGGAAGGCGCCCAGGTCGATCCCCGGGTCCTGGGCCTCGGCCGCGATGAGGAGGCACGCGAGGTCCAGGCGATCGGGAGTGCGCGCCACCAGGTCCCGGAATCGCTCCCGGGACGCGTGGCTCACGCGAGGATCGTCCCATCCGCGGGACAGTCCGTCGGTCGGCGACCCCGCGGAGTACGGTGGTCCCCGGCGACGCAGCGTCGCCCGGCCCGGCCGCCCGGTCGAGCCGCGGGATCCGGCGAAAGGCGAGCAGGTGACCTACGTCATCGCATTCCCCTGTGTCGACGTGAAAGACAAGTCCTGCATCGAGGAATGTCCGGTCGACTGCATCTACGAGGGCGAGCGGATGCTCTACATCCAGCCTGATGAGTGCGTCGACTGCGGGGCGTGCGAGCCGGTGTGCCCGGTGGAGGCCATCTACTACGAGGACGATGTGCCGGAGGAGTGGAGTGACTACACCGCGGCCAACGCGGAGTTCTTCGCCGATCTCGGCTCGCCCGGGGGTGCCGCGAAGCTCGGCGCCCAGGAGTTCGATGTGCCGCTGCTCGCCTCGATCCCGCGCAAGGAGGGCGAGAGCTGAGGCTCCCCGACTTCCCCTGGGACCGACTCGCTCCCCTCGCGGAGATCGCGCGCTCCCAGGACGGATTCGCCGACCTCTCCATCGGCAGCCCGGTCGATCCCACCCCGGACGTCGTGCGCGCGGCTCTGGGTGCTGCGTCCGACTCTCCGGGCTATCCCACGGTCGCCGGCACGCAGGAGGCCCGCACGGCATTCCTCGACTGGCTGGCGGCGCGGGGCGCCGCCACGGAGGCTCTCGGGGCCATCCCGTCCATCGGGTCCAAGGAGATGGTGGCCCTGCTGCCCACGCTCCTCGGGCTCGGCCGCGGCGACCGCATCGTGATTCCCACGGTGGCCTATCCGACGTACGCCGTGGGAGCCCTCTTCTCCGGCTGCGAGGTCGTGGCCTCCGATGATCCTGCCGACGTCGCGGGGGCTCGGCTCGTGTGGATCAACTCGCCGGGCAACCCGACAGGCCGAGTGAGCTCGGTGCAGGAGTTGCGCGACATGGTGGCGGCGGCCCGCGAGGCGGGCGCGGTGCTGGCCTCCGACGAGTGCTACCTGGAGTTCGGCTGGGAGGCCGACCCCGTCTCAGTGCTGCACGAGGCGGTGATCGGCCGGGATCCCTCCGGGGTGCTCGCTCTGCATGCCCTGTCGAAACGCTCCAATATGGCGGGCTACCGCTACGGGGCTGTCGCGGGCGATCCGGATCTCGTGGCCGGGCTGCTCGAGGTCCGCAAGCACCTGGGCCTCATGGTGCCGCTCCCCGTCCAGCATGCGGCGGTGGCGGCCTGGCGCGATGAGGCGCACGTCGACGAGCAGCGGGCCCGGTACCGCCGACGCCGCGAGGTCCTGCGGCCTGCTCTGGAGGCCGCTGGCTTCCGCATCGACCACAGCGAGGCGGGTCTCTACCTCTGGGCCACCCGCGGCGAGGACTGCTGGGAGACCGCTGAGGTGCTCGCCCGCCGGGGCATCCTGGTGGCGCCCGGGGACTTCTACGGCGCGGCAGGGGACCGGCACGTGCGCATGGCGCTCACGGCTCCCGACGAGGCGATCGCCCTGGCAGCCGCTCGCGTGGGCAGCGGGGATACGGTGTGACCGTGTCCGACTCAGTCCTCGCCTTCCCCGGGGGAGAGCTTCCCCTCGAGTTGACCCCGTCCACCATCGGGGAGTCGGGTCTCGACATCAGCAAGCTCCTCGCCACCACGGGCGACGTGACACTCGACCACGGGTTCGTCAACACGGCATCCTGCAGCTCGGCGATCACCTACATCGATGGCGACCAGGGGATCCTGCGCTATCGCGGCTACCCGATCGAGCAGCTCGCGGAGCACTCCTCCTACCTCGAGGTCGCCTACCTGCTCATCTACGGCTACCTGCCCACCGGCGATGAGCTCGCGGACTTCAAGGGCCAGATCAAGCGACACACGATGCTGCACGAGGAGCTTCGCGCCTTCTTCGAGGGCTTCCCGCGGGATGCCCACCCCATGCCCGTCCTGTCGTCCTCGGTGTCGGCCCTGTCGACCTTCTACCAGGACTCGCTGGATCCCTTCGATCCCGAGCAGGTGGAGATCTCCACGATCCGACTGCTGGCGAAGGTGCCCACGCTCGCGGCGTACGCCTACAAGAAGTCCATCGGCCAGCCCTTCATGTACCCCGACAACTCGCTGGGGTTCATCGACAACTTCCTGCGCATGACCTTCGGGGTGCCGGCCGAGCCCTATGTCGTCGACCCGGTGGTGTCGCGCGCGCTCAACCTCCTGCTGCTCCTGCACGCCGACCACGAGCAGAACTGCTCGACCTCGACGGTGCGCCTCGTCGGCTCGTCCCACGCCAACCTCTTCGCCTCCGTCTCGGCGGGCATCAACGCCCTCTTCGGCCCGCTGCACGGCGGCGCCAACCAGGCGGTGCTCGAGATGCTCGAGAGCATCCATGCGTCGGGGGGTGGCGTCAATACGTTCATCCGGCAGGTGAAGGACCGCCAGGACGGCGTACGTCTCATGGGATTCGGCCACCGGGTCTACAAGAACTACGACCCGCGCGCCGCGCTGGTGAAGAAGGCCGCCTACGACGTCTTCGCCGCTCTCGACGTCAAGGACCCGCTGCTCGATATCGCCCTGAGGCTCGAGGAGGTCGCGCTCGCGGATGACTTCTTCATCTCGCGCAAGCTGTATCCCAATGTCGACTTCTACACGGGGCTGATCTACAAGGCGATGGGCTTCCCCACCCGCATGTTCACCGTGCTCTTCGCGCTGGGGCGCCTGCCGGGCTGGATCGCCCAGTGGCGCGAGATGATCAACGATCCCCAGACCAAGATCGGGCGCCCGCGCCAGGTCTATGTCGGCGTCCCGTATCGCGACTACGTGCCGATCGAGGACCGCGCCTAGTCGCTGAGGTGCAGGGCCTCGTTGAGCCCGCCCCAGGAGCCCTGACGCTCGACCACCTCGAGTGCTCCTGACACCGAGTTGCGCCGGAACAGCAGCCCACTTGCGCCGGAGAGATCGCGTGCCTTGACGATCGCGCCATCGGGAAGCGTCACGCGAGCGCCCGCCGTGACGTAGGTGCCGGCCTCCACGACGCAACCGTCGCCGAGGCTGATGCCGATGCCGGCATTGGCCCCGATGAGGCAGTCGTCGCCGATGGTGACCACCTGAGACCCGCCGCCGGAGAGCGTGCCCATGATGGAAGCACCGCCGCCGACGTCGGATCCGGGGCCGACGACGACGCCTGCGGAGATGCGGCCTTCGACCATCGACGTGCCCAGCGTGCCCGCATTGAAGTTGACGAATCCCTCGTGCATGACGACGGTGCCCTCGGCGAGGTGCGCGCCGAGGCGCACGCGGTCAGCATCGGCGATGCGGACGCCGGAGGGGATGACGTAGTCGACCATCCGCGGGAAGCGATCCAGGCCCAGCACCATGAGCGCGTCGCCATGCGTCCGCGCCCTCAGATGGGCGGCGGTGAGCGCATCCGGCGCGACGGGTCCGCGCGATGTCCAGGCGACGATGGGCAGGATGGCGAAGATGCCGTCGAGATTGATGGTGCGCGGACGCACGAGGCGGTGGGAGAGCAGGTGCAGGCGCAGGTAGGCGTCGGACACGTCGGCCGGCGGGGACGCGAGGTCGTCGATCTCGGTGCGGATCGCCCGCACCTCGACACCGCGAATGGCGTCCGGTCGGGCCGCGGCATCGAGGCCCGGCACCAGGGTCGGATCCATGCCAAGGCCCGGCTGCGGGAACCAGGCATCCAACTGCACGCCGTCGGCGTAGGTTGCCAGGCCGTACCCGCATGCCGGGCCGGTGACGGGGCCAAGGTCCATGCGAGGGACGTTAGCCCATGGTGGTCAGGCCTGCTTGACGGCCTCGATGTCGAGCTCGAGCTTGATGGTGTCGCCGACGAGGACGCCACCGGTCTCGAGAGCGACGTTCCAGACCAGGCCGAAGTCCTTACGGCTGATCTCGGCCTTGCCCTCGAAGCCGATGCGGGTGTTGCCCCACGGGTCCTGGCTGGTGCCGACGAGCTCCCACTTCACGTCCACGGGCTTCGTGACGCCGTGGATCGTGAGGTTGCCGGTGACGATGAACTCATCGTCGCCCTTCTGCGTGACGGCCGTGCTGGCGAAGGTGATGGTGGGGAACTGGTCGGCGTCGAGGAAATCGGCGCCCTTCACGTGGGCATCGCGCTCGCCGTTCTTGGAGTCGAAGCTCGAGGCGACGATGGTGAGCTCGGCTGAGGAGGCAGCCGGGTCGGCGCCGTCGAGGTGGAGGGTGCCGGTGAAGTCCGAGAAGCTGCCGCGCACCTTGGCCACCATCGCGTGGCGGGCGACGAAGCCGATCGTCGAGTGAGTGGGGTCGATCTGCCACGTGCCGGTCGTGGCGGCGAGGTCGGTACTCATGGATCCTCCAGGTCAGTGGTTGATAGTTCAACCATATCGAACGGCGGCGCCGGAGGACAACTCGGCCCCCGGCCGAGCCCGCGACAGCGGGGCCAGGCCGGGGGCCGAGAGGGAGCGACTAGCCCCGCTGAGTGGGGGCGGGGTGGTCCTTCTCCCACTGCTGACGCTGCTGCTCCATGGCCTTGGCCGCGTCGGGTGACAGCGCGTCCACGTCCTCCGCGGTGACCGTGCCGCCATCGACGGTGCCGTGGACATGAGCGACGTCCCCGACCTGAGGCGCGGTGCCATCGGCATGGTCGCGCTCCAGGCGCGTGTCGGCATTGATGACGTACGTCGCCGTGAATCCATCGGTGCTCTTCAGGCTGATAGAAGTGGCGGAGACAGCGGTGACCTCGCCCTCTTGCATCTGCTCGGTCACGATGGTGCCGTCCGGCTGCTCGATGACCGCCTGGCCGTGCAGGATGTCGCCCATCGGACCGTGGTCGCCCGGTCCGCCGGGGCCGTGATCGCCGGGACCATGATCGCCCCGGGGTCCGCCGGGCATGCCCGGGCCTTGGTCCCTCGGGCCCTGCGGAGAACCCTTCTGCGCGCTCTTGCTGTCCTGCTGGTTCTGCGCGGTGCTGTTCTTCGCCGACTGGGTCGCAGCGGTCGCCACGGCGGCCCCGGTGACGGCAGCGGCAGCCAGGGTGCTGGCGGCCACGATCCCGATGATGCGTGAGGTCTTCATGCTCTCTCCCGTCTGTTGCCGGCCGATGCCGGGCGGACGACACCAGCATGTGACCGGTCTGTGCGACCACGATGTGCCTGGGGTAAGGGTCCGGTAAGGCTCGACTCGTGCCACGATGGGGGCGATGAGCCTCCTCTTCCTGATCCTGGGCATCGCCGTCATCGGCGGTGCGGTGATGCTCGCCACGGGCCGTTACTCCGCCACGCTCCCCGAAGCCCCCCCGGATCAGCCGATCGATGCGCTGCCGAACATCCCCGTGGGTGAGCTGACCCCGGTCGAGGTCGAGCAGGTGCGGCTCGACCAGGCGCCGCGCGGCTACCGCATGGCCGACGTCGACGAGCTCATCGACCGGCTCTCGGCCGAGATCGCCGCACGTGACGACGTCATCGCCCTGCGCGATGCCGAGATCGCCGAGCTGCGAGGGGATCCGGGCGATCGCGACTGAATCGGGGCTGGTCGTCGGCGACGATGGCCTGGCCCGCTGCCCGTGGGGGGCGGCCCCGGCGGACTACCGCGCGTACCACGACCGGGAATGGGGTCGGGCAGTGCGCGGCGACCGCGAGATCTTCGAGCGACTGAGCCTGGAGGCCTTCCAGTCGGGCCTGTCGTGGATCACCATCCTGCGCAAGCGCGAGGCCTTCCGCGCCGCCTTCGCCGGCTTCGACCCGCGGACCGTTTCGACGTACGACGACGGTGATGTCGAACGGCTGCTCGCCAATGCCGGCATCGTGCGCAACAGGGCGAAGATTGAGGCCACCATCGCGAATGCGCGCACCCTGCTGGCGTGGCATGCGGAGGACGGTGAGGGAGCCCTCGACTCCCTCGTCTGGTCGCTGGCGTCTCCGGCCGAGGGCCCGGCGAGCCTGGAAGACGTGCCGTCGACCTCCCACGCCGCGCGCGAGCTGGCCCGGCTGCTGAGGGCGCGCGGCTGGCGCTTCCTGGGCCCGACGACGGCCTATGCCGCCCTTCAGGCCATGGGCGTGGTCAACGACCATCTCGTCGGCTGCCATGCGCGCGGGGCCAGCGGGCCCGGCGAGGGCCCCGTGGGGAATAATGGGCTCCGGCCGCCCCGGGCGGCCCGGTCGCCTCGGGCGGCCGCTGGGTCCCCGAGGACCCCCGTGTAGTGCCGAGGAAGGGGACACCATGGCCGCCATGACGCCGCGGACGGGCGACGGTCCGCTGGAGGTGACCACGGAGGGGCGTGGTTACGTGATGCGGGTCCCCCTCGTGGG
>JBPCSL010000055.1:0-3188 GCA_051007175.1 Candidatus Nanopelagicales bacterium | reverse complement strand
GCCGCCCAGGCCGCGGTCAACGTCGTGCTCGCGGAAGCCCGCCAGGAGCGCGAGCGCCTCACGGTCTTCGAGGAGCGCGATCGCATCGCCCGAGACCTCCACGACCTCGTCATCCAGCGGCTCTTCGCGACCGGCATGCAGTTGGAGGGTGCCACGCGGCTCCCCGGGATCCCCGTGGAAGCACAGGAGCGCATCTCGCGCGCGGTGGATGACCTGGACGAGACCATCCGCGAGATCCGCCAGACCATCTTCGCCCTGCACGAGCCGGTGGCAGCCGAGTCCGACTCCGTGCGCGCGCGAGTGCTGCGCGAGGCCGCGCAATCGGGTGCCCTGCTGGGCTTCGCACCGAGCGTGCGCTTCGTCGGCCCGGTGGACACCCTCATCTCGGAGGCCCTCGCGGACAACATCATCGCCGTACTGCGGGAGGCCCTCACCAATGCCGCGAAGCACGCCCGGGCCTCGCGCGTGGACGTGCTCCTCGAGGCGAGCGGACAGCGCGTCCTCCTGCAGGTGACCGATGACGGCGTGGGCATCCCCGAGACGAGCAGACGGTCGGGGCTGGCCAATATCAACGCTCGCGCACAGTCCTTCTCGGGCGCCGCCACGGTCGAGCGCGCGGATGGCGCTGGCGGCACTCGGCTCACGTGGAGCGTCGCCCCCTAGCTGTGGTGTTGCTCGGCGTCCTTGCGAGCGACGTAGGCCGCGGCCTGGGTGCGGCGTTCCATGCCCATCTTGGCCAGCAGCGATGAGACGTAGTTCTTGACCGTCTTCTCGGCGAGATGGAGTCGCTCGCCGATCTGCCGGTTGGTGAGACCCTCGCCGATGAGCTCCAGGATGCGGCGCTCCTGGTCGGTCAGGGCGTCGAGCCGCTCATCGTGCTCCTCGCCGCGTCGCAGTCTCTCGAGCACGCGCTGCGTGGCAACGGGGTCCAGGAGCGATCGCCCGGCCGCAACCTGCCGGATCGCATCGACGAGGTCATTGCCTCGGATCTCCTTGAGCACGTAGCCCGAGGCGCCCGCCATGATCGCGTCGAACAAGGCCTCGTCATCGGCGTACGACGTGAGCATGAGGCAGCGCACCTCAGGCATCGAGTCGCGCACATCGCGGCACACTTCGACGCCGGTGCCGTCGGGGAGCCGCACGTCGAGGACGGCCACGTCAGGGCGGACGGCGGGGATGCGGTGCAGGGCGTCCGTGGCGGTGCCCGCCTCGCCGACCACCTCGATGTCCGCTTCCAGGGCCAGCAGGTCGGCCAGGCCGCGGCGCACGATCTCGTGGTCATCGAGCAGGAACACCTTGATCGCCATGGCCCCAGTGTGGCACCCCTGTCGCGAGGCAGGGCCGAGTGCCAGGATGTGCTCAGGCCCACAAGGCCGCTGTCGAGAGAGGTCCACCATGACCGAGTCGCCCGTGCAATTGCTCACCCCCGAGGGAGAGCGAGTCGACCATCCGGACTACCCGCTTGAGGTGACTCCGGAGCAGTTGCGTGTGATGTATCGCGATATCGCGATCACGCGTCGCATGGACGTCGAGTCGACGGCACTGCAGCGCACCGGAGAGCTGGGACTGTGGTGTCCCACCCTGGGTCAGGAAGGCGTGCAGGTCGGCGCGGGCCACGCGCTTCGCCCCACCGACTACGCGTTCACCAGTTACCGCGAATCCGGGATCTTCCATGTCCGCGGCGTCGAGGCCGACGAGCTCCTGCAGTTGTACCGGGGCAACACCCACGCGAGCTGGGATCCGCATCGCGTCGGCCTGGCCCTCTTCACGATCGTCATCGGCTCGCACGCCCTCCATGCCGTCGGCTACGCCATGGGCATCCAGCGAGATGGGGCCGACGAGGCCGTGCTCGCCTGCTTCGGCGACGGTGCCACGAGCACCGGAGACGTGCACGAGGCCATGGTCTTCGCGGCCGCCTTCTCGGCTCCGGTGGTCTTCCTCGTCCAGAACAACCAGTGGGCGATTTCGGTCCCCTTCGAGCGCCAGAGTCGCGTGCCCATCGCGGAGCGGGCCCGGGGCTACGGCCTGCCCGGCATCCGCATCGACGGCAATGACGTCCTCGCGGGGCTCGCGGTCACGCGGGCTCTGCTCGATCGCGCGCGCGAGGGAGGCGGCCCGTCCGTCATCGAGGCGGTGACGTATCGCATGGGTCCGCATACGACCTCCGACGACCCCACGCGCTACCGCGACGAGTCTGACTTCGCGCACTGGACTGAGCGCGATCCCCTCGATCGGCTGCGCAAGCACCTGGTCCGCATCGGCGCAGGGGATGACGAATTCTTCGCGTCGATCGACGCCGACTGCGACGCCCTGGGCGAGAAGGTGCGCAGCAGCATCCGCGGGATGCCGGATCCTGCACCCCTCCTCATGTTCGACGAGGTGTACGCCGAGCCGCATCCCGACGTCGCGGCCGATCGGGCGCGCACCGAGGCCTACCTCGCGCGGATGGGGGAGCTGGCATGACCGAGATGACGATGGTGCAGGCGCTCAACGCTGCCCTGCGTCGCGCTCTCGAGAACGACCCGAAGGTCGTCCTCATGGGCGAGGACATCGGACCGCTCGGCGGAGTGTTCCGCGTCACCGACGGACTGCAGAAGGACTTCGGCGAGCAGCGTGTCATCGATACGCCCCTGGCGGAGAGCGGGATCGTCGGCACCGCCGTCGGCCTCGCCCTGCGCGGCTATCGCCCCGTCGTGGAGATCCAGTTCGACGGCTTCGTCTTCCCCGCCTTCGACCAGATCGTCACCATGGTGGCGAAGCACTACTACCGATCGCAGGGCCGCACCCCCATGCCCATCGTCATCCGCATCCCCTACGGCGGTGGCATCGGCGCGGTCGAGCACCACAGCGAGTCCCCCGAGGCCTACTTCGCCCACACGCCCGGCCTGCGGGTGCTCACGCCCTCGGATGCCGCCGAGGCCTACGTGACGCTGCAGCAGGCCATCGCCTCGGACGACCCGGTGATCTTCTTCGAGCCGAAGCGGCGCTACTGGGACCGCGCCGACGTCGACACGGTCTCGCCTATCTCGGGGGATCCCTGGAGCTCGCGCGTGCTGCGCACCGGTGCGGACGTCACCCTCGTCGCCTACGGGCCGATGGTGCGCACCTGCCTCGAGGCCGCCGCAGCGGCCGACGAAGACGGGGTGTCGTGCAGCGTCATTGACCTCCGGTCGCTCTCACCGCTCGAT
>JBPCSL010000054.1:0-5461 GCA_051007175.1 Candidatus Nanopelagicales bacterium | reverse complement strand
CGCGCCAACTCATCCCAGGTCCAGCGGACCACGATCCAGCCGGCCTCCTCGAGGGCTCGCTGCCGCTCGAGCTCGCGGCTCTTGGCGCGTCGGAACTCCTCCGGGCTGTCCCCGTATTTCGCCAGACCGTCGGCTTCCCCGACGATGCCGAGCTCGGGCCAGCAGAAGTCCACGCGGTAGTCGCCGCCGTCTGCACCCGTCACCCACGCTTGCGACAGTGGCATGGGTAGCCCGTACACGATCATGTGGCCGCGGGACCACGACTCGAGGGCGTTCTCGGCCCGTGGATCTACGAACTTCACCGCGGCATCGACTGCCCGAATGCCGGGCGCGTATCGGAATCGGGCCCGGAGGGACCGCACCATGAGGAGAGCCTCCCGCGGCGATTCCGCGCCGAGGCGAGAGGTTGCTGCGTCGAGTACGACGAGCGCTTCCGGAAGGGGGAGGGCTCGAGCTCGCGGCCGGTCGAGAGTCCGGGTGCCCATGCGCGCCATGTCGATGGCCGTGTGAAGGAGCGATGTGACGCGGATGCCGTCGATGTCGGTCGCGTCGTGCGGTAGTTGCTCGACACGGCGTACGACGGCATTCACGCCTCGGTACCCGCACCGGGGGGTTGCCGCTCTCGGAATCATGATCTCCGAAACGCCAATCTCAGGCAGACGGGTGCGAGGTCCAACGAAGGGCAACCCGTGCAGGTCACCGCTCAGGCGTCCGGTGATGACCGCGGGGATGTCTCCGAGAGGAGCGAGCGCGGCCCGAGCGCGGGCACGGGGGTCCGCCTCAACGGACAGGGGGTCCGTCGCCACGTAGAGGCCGCGGTGGATTCGCGCGATGTGGCCGCGCTTCTCGGCCGTCCGGATCCTCTGGCGGCCAATTCCGATGGCCTGGGCCATGTCGGGCGAGAACGGCTGGTTGCCGAACGCCAGGGCAAGTGCCTCGACGATGGCGAGCGCATTGGACACATGCGAGGTCGTCATGTCGTCATGGTGGCGAGTGATCCCGGTGGTCGTCTTTCGTCATCCACAGCCCCTCCCACCGTCTTAGTTCCGTGAGTGGTTGGTTTCCAGCGGAATTTCCAACCGTTCGCGGAACTAGGACGAAAGGGGGCGACCTAGGGTGGGGCGGTGTCCGTGCGAGCCCTGGCGTCGATGAGCGAGTATCGCCGCCTCTTCAGCTCCCGGCTCATCTCCAACATCGGCAATGGACTCGCCCCCATCGCCATCGCCTTCGGCGTGCTGGCACTGCCCGACGGATCGCCGACCGGCCTCAGCATCGTGCTCACCGCCCAGGCCATCCCGGCGGTCCTCGTCCTGCCGATCGGCGGCGTCATCGCCGACCGCGTGGGCCGACCTCTCATGATCGGCATCTGCGACATGCTCCTGGCGGTCGTCGTGGGGTCCATGGGCCTGCTCTTCCTCACCGGTCATGCCACCGTGCCGCTCCTGGCGGCCCTCAATTTCCTGGCCGGGATCCTGGTGGGGCTCTGGTACCCGGCCTACCCGGGGCTCGCGCCCGACGTGGTGCCGGACCAGCACCTCCAGCCGGCCAACGCCTACATGTCCGTCGCGGGCAACGGCGGATTCATCGTCGGGACCGCCATCGGCGGCGTGCTCGTGGCGACGGTGGGCTCGGGCTGGGCCATCCTCATCGACGGCGTCAGCTTCCTCATCGCGGGCGGCCTGGTCTTCAGCCTGCGGCGCTTCGCGCGACCGCATGACTCGGGCGAGTCGCCGATCCGCGACCTCGTCGACGGCTGGAAGGTCTTCATCTCCTATCGCTGGATCGTCGCGGTCGTCGTGGCGTTCAGCTTCATCGTCATGGTGATGCGCGGTGCCGAGGAGGTGCTCGGCCCTGTCCTGGCCAATGAGGAGTACGGCGGCCCCGCGGGCTGGTCGGCCGTCCTGGCTGCCCTGGCCGTGGGACTGCTGCTCGGGGCGCTGCTCGCCTCGCGGATGAAGGTGGAGCGGCCGATCGCGGTCGGCATGATCGCCTGCCTCGCCCTGCCGGTCTGGCTCGTCACCCTGGCGTTGCAGGCCCCCCTGCCCGTGGTGATGGCGACGGGATTCCTGTGGGGGATGGGGATCGAGATCCTGCAGGTCTTCTGGTTCACCGCCCTGCAGCGCAATGTGCCGCCCGAGTCGCTGTCGAGGGTGTCGTCGTACGACGCCTTCGGATCCCTCATCTTCGGGCCCATCGGTCTCGCGCTCGCCGGCCCGATGCTCGCCTTCATCCCGATCTCCGAGGCCTTCCTCATCGCGGCCCTCATCGCGGCCGCGGGCATCGTCGGCGCGCTCCTCGTCCCGTCGGTGTGGCGGCTCCGCCGTGGCGATGGCCTCCCGGACATGCCGGCCGTGACCGGCTAGTGGCCGAGGCACCCGTGGGCCTGCAAACGCTTGCCGATAGGGTCGTGCCACGGCTGGATTACGGGAGATCGCCATGAACATCGACATGCGCAACCAGATGGGCTCCGGCAAGGGCTTCATCGCCGCACTCGACCAGAGCGGCGGCAGCACCCCCAAGGCGCTGAAGCTCTACGGCATCGACGAGAGCGCTTACTCCGGAGACGCCGAGATGTTCGACCTGGTGCACGCCATGCGCTCGCGCATCATCACCGACCCGGCCTTCAACGGCGACAAGGTGATCGCGGCGATCCTCTTCGAGATGACGATGGACCGCGACGTCGAGGGCCAGCCCACGCCGTCCTATCTCTGGGACGTTAAGCGCGTGGTGCCGCTGGTGAAGGTCGATCTCGGCCTGGCCGACGAGGTCAATGGCGCGCAGGTCATGAAGCCGATGCCGCACCTCGACGACCTCTGCAAGCGCGCCGTCGCGAAGGGCGTCTTCGGGACGAAGATGCGCTCGGTCATCAACTCTGCCAATCCGGCCGGCATCAAGGCCGTGGTCGACCAGCAGTTCGAGGTCGGCCTGCAGATCCTCGGCCACGGGCTCGTGCCGATTATCGAGCCCGAGGTCAACATCACGAGCCCCGACAAGGCGCAAAGCGAAGCCCTGCTGCGCGATGCGCTGCTCGCCGGCCTCGACCGCGTGCCCGACGGCCAGCAGGTGATGTTCAAGCTGTCCCTGCCGAGCGAGAACGATTTCTACAAGGTCCTCATCGACCACCCGACGGTCCTGCGCGTGGTCGCCCTGTCCGGCGGCTACTCCCGCGATGACGCGTGCGACATGCTCGCTGCCAACCACGGCATGATCGCGAGCTTCTCCCGGGCGCTGTCGGAGGGGCTCACCGCTCAGCAGTCCGACGCTGAGTTCACCGCGACGCTGCAGGCCACCATCGACGAGATCTACGCCGCCTCCATCACCTGATGCACGTCCGCGTCGCCTCCGCGGAGGAAGTCCTGCTCCTGCAGGAGTGGGCGCTGCGCGAGGAATGGGGCGCCGGAGTCGGCGATATCGAGGCCTTCCATCGCGTCGACCCCGAGGGGTTCCTCCTCGCCTGGGACGGCGACGCCGCAGTGGGGTCGATCAGCGCGGTGCGCTACTCGCCCGACTACTCCTTCGTCGGCTACTACATCGTCGACCCCGCGCTGCGCGGACGCGGGATCGGCCACCGGCTCTTCGATGCGGCCCTCGCACGCATCGGCCCCGCGAGCTCCGGCCTCGACGGCGTACCCGAGCAGATTGACACCTACGCATCCCTGGGCTACGAGCTCGCCCACATGACCCCCCGCTACAAGGGCGATACCGCGGTCATCGCGGCCTCCCTCGCGGGGGAGTCGCTCGACGTGCGCGAGGTGACCGCGGCCGATCTCCCCGCCGTGTTGGCGTACGACGCCCAGCACTGCCCGGCACCGCGCGAGGCATTCGCGCGCGAGTGGTTCGCGCCGGGCGGCCGGCGGCGCAGTCTCCTCGCGACGCGGGGCGGCGCGGTGTGCGGACTGGCGGCGGTGCGGCCGCTGATGGGCGGTGGCGCGCGCATCGGGCCGCTCTTCGCCGATGACCTCGCGGTGGCGCGCGCGCTGCTCGGCGCATGCGCGACGACCGCCGTGATGTGGGGGGATCGCATCAGCCTGGACGTGCCCGACGTCAACGCGGCGGCGATCGACCTCGTGACGTCCCTCGGCATGACGACGGACTTCGCCTGCGGCCGCATGTATCGGGGGCCGGTGCGCGCCCTCCCGCTGGACCGGATCTGGGCCAGTACGTCGTACGAGCTGGGCTAGGTGCAGGATGCAGGGGTGAGCCTGCACGAGAACCTGCTGGGCGGTCCCCCGCCGACGCTGCTGCCCGAGGAGTCCGAGACGCGCAGCGAGCTCGAGCGCGGCGCCGACCCCTATGAGGTGGCAGCCCGTCATCCGCAGTCGAGCCTCGCGTGGGCGGTGCTCGCGGACCAGGCGTGGGCGGCCGATCGCGTCATCGACTCGTATGCCTTTGCCCGCGTGGGCTACCACCGCGGACTGGATGCCCTGCGGCGCAATGGCTGGAAGGGGCACGGCCCAGTGCCGTGGTCGCATGAGCCCAATCGCGGCTTCCTGCGCTGCCTCTTCGCGCTGCAGCGCGCGGCCGAGGCCATCGGCGAGAGCGACGAGGTGGAGCGGTGCGCCGCCTTCCTCGCGGACTGCGACCCCGTGGCCGTGACAGCGCTGCGCGACTGACATGGCCGATGTCGCAGTTGTCGGAGGCGGCATCAGCGGCATCGCCTGCGCGCGCGCACTCGCGGACGCAGGACTCACGGTCGACGTCTTCGACCGAGGCCAGCGACTCGGCGGGCGACTCGCGGCCCAGACACTGCGCGACACGGGCACGCCGTACGACGGCAGGCCGGTGGACGTCGGTGCCGCGTACTTCACGGTGGAGGATCCGCTCTTCACCGAGGTGGTCGCCGACTGGATCGACCGCGGTAAGGCGCGCCCGTGGACGGATACGTTCCATGTCGCCGACGGCACGGGCCTGCTCGGCACCAAGCTCGGACCGATGCGGTACGCCGCCCCGCGCGGCTTGCGCAGCCTGGTGGAGGACCTGGCCGTCCACCTGCCGTCGGACCTCGTGAGCATCACCCATCCGGTCGAGGTGGAGTCGGTGCGCGTCGAGGGCGAGGGAGTCCTCGTCGACGGCACGGCGTACCGCGCGGTGGCGCTCTGCGGCCCGGACCCGCAGATGACCCGCCTGGTGGCCGCAGCGCCGGGGCCGGTGTGGGAGCCGGCGCTCGCGCTCACCGCGGTCTATGACGAGCGCACGTGGCCGGAGGTCGACGGCGTCTTCGTCAACGACGATCCGGTGCTGTCCTTCATCGCCGACGACGGGCGCCGCCGCGGTGATGATGCGCCGATCCTCGTCGCGCACTCCACACCGGTGCTTGCCGCGCTGCATCTCGACGAGCCAGTGAGCGGTGCCCCCGCCATGCTCGCGGCCTTGCTGAGAGTGCTGGCCGGCAGTGAGCCGCGCTGGTTCTCGATCAAGAGATGGGGTTTCGCCAAGCCCGCCGCGGCGCGCCCGGAGCCCT
>JBPCSL010000053.1:0-3801 GCA_051007175.1 Candidatus Nanopelagicales bacterium | reverse complement strand
GGCGAGGAGCACCCAGGCGGCCGCCATCGCCGGCTGCGTGCCGGCTGGCACGGCGAACATGAGCGGGAAGCAGACGAGCATTCCGATCGCCCCGAAGACCAGGAAGCGCGCCCGGCTTGCACCGCGATGCACCGACCGATCGCTGAGGTTGCCGACGAAGGGCAGGAAGAAGACATCCCACAGCTTTGGGACCAGGACGACGAGGGAGGCAAAGCCGGCGGCGACCCCAAGCGTGTTGGTGAGGTAGATCGCGAGCAGCAGGCCGGGGACGGTGCCGAAGCCCGCCGTGCCCACGGCCCCCAGGCTGTAGCCGATGTACTGGCCACGCTTCAGCCGGTACGCGGACATGGCGCCACGCTAGCGGTCGGCGCTGGGGCGTGTTCGCCGCTCCGCGGCGATGGCCGCCGTGATCGCCTGCGCCCTTTGGGGGTACGCCGTCCCGGTCCTGATGGTGCGATGGCCCCCTTCACGGGGGCCGAGGTCTCCCTTCGGTCACGATTCCCCGAGGGGCAGCGCCCGCCCATGTGCGCCCGCGGCCCACCGCCACTAGCCTGCGCGGATCAGTTCTCTCGGGAGTGTGATGTGACCACGGCCATCCGGCTGACCGGCCTGCGCAAGACCTTCGGCGACGTCGTCGCAGTGGACGACGTCGACCTGGAGGTTGCCGACGGCGAGTTTCTCACCCTGCTCGGGCCGTCGGGCTCGGGCAAGACCACGGTGCTGCGGATGATCGCGGGCTTCGAGCAGCCCACCGCGGGGACCATCGAGCTCGCGGGCGTCGACGTGACCCGCACGCCGCCGTACAACCGCGATGTCAACACCGTCTTCCAGGACTACGCCCTCTTCCCCCACATGGACGTGCTCGCCAACGTGGAGTACGGCCTGCGCGTCAAGAAGGTGCCCAAGTCCGAACGCCGTGCCCGCGCTGAGGAGGCACTCGTGTCCGTGCGCCTCGAGGGATACGGGTCGCGCAAGCCCACGCAGCTCTCCGGCGGCCAGCGCCAGCGCGTGGCACTCGCCCGCGCCCTGGTGAATCGGCCGCAGGTGCTGCTGCTCGACGAGCCCCTCGGCGCTCTCGACCTCAAGCTGCGCGAGCAGATGCAGGTCGAGCTGAAGGACATCCAGCGAGCGGTGGGTATCACCTTCGTCTTCGTCACCCACGACCAGGAGGAAGCGCTCACCATGTCGGACCGCATCGCGGTATTCGACAAGGGCCGCATCGAGCAGGTGGGCACCCCGGCGATGATCTACGAGCGCCCGGCGACCGAATTCGTCGCGGGATTCGTGGGCACCTCCAACCTCCTGCGTGGCGAGGTGGCCCAGAAGGTCCTCGGCGAGTTCGGCACCTACATGGTGCGGCCGGAGAAGATTCGCGTCGTGCTCGGCGGCGAGGCCGTCGAGACGGGCGAGGACTCCGCGACGGGCACCATTCGCGAGGTCGTGTACGTCGGTTCCGCGACGCGATTCCTCGTCGACCTGGACGCGGGCTCCCCCTTGATGGCGCTCCAGCAGAACCTCTCACGATCCTCGGCAGAGGTCGCCGACCTGCGTGGGCAGCGCGTGACGCTGGCCTGGCGCAAAGAGCACGAATACCGGCTCGCGTGACGAGCCACTCGGCTCGTTCTACGAGCCCCACATTCTCCGCAGGCCACCGGGTCGGCGGACTGCAGGAAGGACAATCGAGATGACGCGTCAGCGATTCGCAGCAGTGGCGGCGGCAGGCGCCGCCGGCGTGCTGCTCCTCGCTGCCTGCGGCGGTGGGAGCGGCGGCTCCTCCAGTGCCAGTGGCAGCGCATCCGGTGGAGGCGAGTCCTCCTCCGCAGCCCCCGCACCCACCCAGGCTCCGGCCCCGGGCGGGGAGCCCTACGCCGGCCCCGTCGGCGAGGGCGAGGGCCAGGTCAACATCCTCGCGTGGCCCGGCTACGTCGAGGACGGCTCCACAGATCCGGCGGTCGACTGGGTCACCGACTGGGAGAAGGAGACGGGCTGCCAGGTCAACCTCAAGACCTTCGGCACCTCCGACGAGGCCGTCAAGCTCATGCAGGAGGGCGGCTGGGACGTCGTGTCGGCCTCCGGTGACGCGACCCTCCGTCTCATCTACGGCGACAACGTGCAGCCGGTCAACACCGACCTGGTGCCCAACTACGCCGACATCTTCCCGGACCTGAAGGATCAGCCCTTCAACTCGGTGAACGGCGTGATGTACGGCATCCCGCACGGTCGCGGCGCCAACCTCATCCAGTACAACACCGATGTCGTGAAGCCCGCGCCCGACTCCTGGTCGGTCGTCTTCGATCCCAACTCGCCGTACAAGGGCAAGGTGAGCGCCTACGACTCGCCGATCTACATCGCCGATGCGGCGGTCTACCTGATGGCGACCAAGCCCGAGCTCGGCATCACCTACCCCTACGCCCTGGACCAGACGCAGTTCCAGGCGTCGATGGACCTCCTCACCCAGCAGAAGGACCTCATCGGCGAGTACTGGTCGGACTACCTCAAGCTCATCGCCTCCTACAAGAGCGGATCCACCGTGGTGGGCACGAGCTGGCAGATCATCCAGAACCTCGCGGCGGCCGATGGCATCCCGACGGCTGCGGTGAAGGCCAAAGAGGGCGCGACCGGCTGGTCCGACACGTGGATGGTGGCGAAGGACACGCCCAACATCAACTGCGCGTACAAGTGGCTCGATCACATCGTCGACCCGCAGACCAATGCGGCGGTGGCGGAGTGGTTCGGCGAGGCTCCTGCCAACGCGAAGTCATGCGATCTGACGGCCGATAAGGACCACTGCGCGACCTTCCACGCCGGCGAGGCGGACTACTGGACGGACGTGTACTACTGGAACACCCCCACCGCCCAGTGCCTGGACGGCCGCACCGATGTGCAGTGCGTGCCCTACAGCGAGTGGGCGACCGCATGGGCTGCCCTGCGCAGTAGCTGACGCAGCGCGGGGGCGAGGTCCATGCGGCCTCGCCCCCGCACCAGCCACATCCTCTGATCGAGAAGGCGAGACATGGCGGCAACGACGGCACAGGCCCCCCGCGGGGGGTTCTGGTACCGGCACCCGCGCGCCCGGCTGAGCGCGCTTCTCGCCGCGCCGATGTTCTGGCTCGTGGTCGTCTACCTCGGATCCCTCGCGGTCCTCTTCATCACGGCGTTCTGGACCGTCAACGATTTCACCGGCCAGGTGGTGCGCACCTGGACCTTGAAGAACTTCCAGACGCTCTTCACCAATGTCGGCTACCTCCAGACGATGCTGCGCACGGTCGGCATCGCCCTCGCGGTGACCGTCATCTGCGCGATCATCGCCGTGCCGCTCGCCTTCTGGATGGCGCGCATCGCGCGGCCACGCTGGCGCCCGCTGCTCGTGGCGCTCATCCTCACGCCCCTGTGGGCGTCGTACCTCGTGAAGGTCTATGCGTGGCGGGCGATGCTCGAGCCCAACAGCGGGGTTCTCGCCTCGGTGCTGTCGCCGTTTGGGCTCGGTGACTGGGCCTTCGGCACTCCCACGATCGTTATCACGCTGACCTATCTGTGGTTGCCCTACATGATCCTGCCGGTGTACGCCGGCCTGGAGCGGTTGCCCAACTCGCTGCTCGATGCCTCGGCGGACCTCGGCGCGAAGCCCGGTCGCACTTTCCGCAGCGTCATCCTCCCGACGATCTTCCCCGCGGTCGTCGCCGGCTCGATCTTCACGTTCTCGCTGAGCCTCGGCGACTACATCACCGCGCAGATCGTCGGCGGCAAGACGATCATGCTCGGCAACGTCGTCCAGCAGACCTACGTCACCAACCTGCCCTT
>JBPCSL010000052.1:0-5553 GCA_051007175.1 Candidatus Nanopelagicales bacterium | reverse complement strand
TTGAGGACCGAGTCGTCGACATCGAGGCCGATGATGGAGAGGGAGTCGTCGTAGGGCGACGTGATCGTGGCGGGCGGCGTGGTAAAGGTGAATCCATGTGCAATGTCGATGACATTGCAGTAGCCGTCGTTGACGGCCTGGACCGCCGCGTTGAAGGAGTCGTCGGTGCTGATCTCGCCCACGAAGGGGATCGCCGAACATCTGGGGTAGGGAGGAGGGCTGGGCGCGTCGTACGCCGTACCACCGCGGTTGCCTAGGTAGCCGAACACAAGCCCCGAGCTGATGAGGGTGCCGACGCCGGCAATGCGCATCGGCGTGCTGGTGAGCAGCGGCCGCGGAGTTCCGTTCCGCAGGCGTCGTCGTGTGGCGCGGTTCATGGAATGGATCGTCCAAAGAGTGAGCGGATCGTCGAGACCAACTGCGCCCAGCTGTCGTGAGATGAGTCAGGTGAGGTCGTCTGCCACGGCAGGGGAGACCTTGGCTCGTCGAGTGGGTGAGTCTGGGCACGGCTGGCGAGTCCCTGTGCGGGGATGACGACCCGGTTCGAGGCCGTCGTGCCCGAGGTGAAGTACACGTACGTCTTCTTGCCCGTCTTGCGTGACCATGAGAAGGCCCCCGATGCATTCACCCTCGGCCGAGCCACGCCCTCGCGATAGCGCGCCTCTCCAGGGAAGCGCACGTGGGGCACCACCGTCGTGCGCCCTAGCCCGGTCGTCATGCCCTTCACCGTGATCGCGGGCTGCGCTGCTGAGGCATCCCGCGAGCCCACGATGACGATGGATTTGGCGACGGGCGTGGCCGATGGCGTGACGGGATTACTTGGTGCCGACATCGGCCCGTAGCCCTCGGCGTTCTCGGCCTGCACGGTGAAGGTGTACCTCGAGCCGTTCGTCAGCCCGGTGACGGAGCAGGTGAGCTCAGCTGAGGCGCAGGTCTGCCCGCCTGGGCTGGCCGTCACCCGGTAGCTCGTGATCGGCGATGATCCGGGCGACGTCGGGGCCGCCCACGCGACTGAGGCCGACGCGTCCCCCGCGACCGCAGTAACGTCGAGCGGAGCCCCGGGTGCCTGCGGAGTCGGGGGCGGTGGCAGTACGAATGTGAAGGCATTCGACAGCGTCGCGGTGTCATCGGCAGTGGATACGGAGACGCTCGCCGGGCCGAGAGCACCCGAGGGCGTCACGATGGCAATGCGACTGCTGTCGAGCACGGTGTAGGGGATCGGCTGGCCGGCGAACCGCACACCCGTCGCGCCCAGGAAGCCGGCGCCCTCGAGGATGACCGGCGTACCGCCATAGATCGGGCCCGAGCTCGGGGTCGCGCCATTCACTCCGAACTGGATTTGCGTCGCCCCCATGTCGGCACCGGTCGCGAAGGAGCGAGCGAAGCCCTCGCCGCGCTCATCGAATGGCGAGAACCCGGCCTGGTCAGGGTTTGCCGCCCCGTGCGCGGGGCTGGAGGGGGGCAGCAGCATGGTGAGGATGGGGATGTCCCCGGCGTAGGCGCCACCGTTGTTCTGCAGCGGCCCCAACTGGGGATCCTGGCCGACGATTGTCCCCGTCGTGTCATCGATCTGCGCGCTGTACGACGCACTGCTGGTGAAGAGGGAGTAGCGGGCGCTGGAGGCAATGGCGACGTTGACATCGGAATCGTCCTGGGCGACATTGGCCCAGAAGATCGAGTTTGACGCGTCGAGAGACTCCGCGACGATGCCGCCGCTGCCATTGGGTCCCGAGGGGTAGTCCCTGTTGCTGGTCACCGTCGCAAAGGAGGCTGTCGCCGGGCCTCTGACAAAGGCGCCGCCGGCGTAGTCGGCTCCGTTGTCGACCAGTGTCGAGTTCTCGAGCCCAAGGCTGGCTCCGTAGGCCGGTGATCCCAGGTAGATGGCGCCGCCGGAGTTCGCCGCGTAGTTGGCGGCGAACGTGCTGGAGTCGACGCGGAGGTAAGCCGATTGCGCGTGTGCGTAGATCGCGCCGCCGCTGCGCGACAGGTTCCCGGTGAAGAGACTGCTGCGTACGCCGGAGCCGACCGTGTCGTCTATCGCGCTGATCGAATCGTCCAGCGCCACGGCGCCGCCGGCCAGCGTGGCGTAGTTGTCCGTGAATCGGCTCCTGTAGACGGCCACATACGGCGCGGCGATGGCCCCGCCCATGTAGGCGCCGTTGCTCGTGAAGACGCCGCCCGTTCCGTAGTCGCCGAAGACCTGCGGAAGGCTCGTGAACGCCGCTCCGTTGGAGTAGATGGCGCCACCCTTGAGAGCTGCCACGTTGTTCGTGAAGGTAGGAGTGCCGAAATTCAGGTAGAAGGCGCCGCCGAGGACGAGCGTTGCCGAGGTGAAGTAGAGGTAGTCCACCTGATTCACGACATCGGCGTGCGTGGCGATGGCGCCACCGCTGCCCGATACCGATGTGTTGTGCGACATCTCCACGTCGCCGAGGACAGCGGCCACTGCCTGGCCGTCGTGGGAGCTGACGTAGAACGCCCCGCCATTTCCTGTGGTTGCGGTGTCGTCGGCGAAGAGCCCGGGCTCGCCGGGGAATGAGATGGCCACGGCGGTGGCCTGCCCAGATTGTGAGTGCACCGCGATTGCTCCACCGGCCGCCGCGGAGTTGTCGGTCATGGTGACCGCACGCATCTCCACCTGGACTTCATCCGGTGCCGTCGCATACACGGCCCCGCCATTGCCCGTCGCGGAGTTGCCCATGAAGGTGTCGTCTGTGAGTGACACCTTGTCCTTGAAATTCCCCTTGAGATAGATCGAGCCGCCGCCTCCGGATGAGGTGCCTCCGACGAGGGTCAGCTCGGTCACGTACACCTGGTCCTGCTGCGTGTCATCGAAATTCGCGTAGATGTGGCGATCCCCCAAAGGCGCTGTCAGGGTGATTGGCGCTCCGGAGGAATCGCCTGCGAAGGTCACTGACGTGTCATCGAGCTCCAGCGGCGCGGACAGGGTGATGTCGGCGGAGAGGCAGATGACGCTGTCGTCCACCGACGATGCGACGGCGGCGCGCAAGGTCGTGTCATCGCTCACCGTGGTGTCGCAGGCAGGCGAGGTTCGGGGCATGAGACTTCCGCCTCGCGTGGACACGGGTGATGCGGCGAACGTCGGGACTGCCCGGAGAGCGGCCGCATACGTGGAGAGCAGGCCGGCAGTCAGGACCACGGCCCCGGCGGCGAGGCGGGCTCGCCGGCGGCGCAGCCCGCGGGCCGAGTAGGCAGCCATCAATCCCTCGTCTCGTTGGGTGAGGGATTACTTGATCACAGATTGACCAGTAGATGGAGCGAAGCGCCCAGAATGGGGCAGGGTTGGCGGAGGCGGTCGGGGCACCCCTCGGTGAAAGCGCCCAAATCGGGCGACGTATTCTCGGGGCGTTGGCCGGTGGTGCTACCCCCCCGTAAGTACCACCGGCCGACCCATGCCGAGGCCCTGAGGCCACCCCCGGTTCGACCCGGCGCGTCGGCAATGTCGCCCCTGTGGGGCTCCGCCGGGCTCCTGCCCGGGGATAGCCCGTGACTAGGCCCGGGTCGCTGCCTCATGGACGTAGCTCTCCAGAGCCTTGCGCGCGAACTCGGAGAGCGAGATCCCCTGACGCCTCGCAAGACCCTCGGCCTGACTGCGGAGCTCGGGAGTCACGCGAAAGCCAACGTGCGGTGAGGGCTCGGGCCGGCCATTGAGCGACGGCCGGCCTGGGCGGCCGCGATGCCACGTGCCCTTGCCTGCGACGGCGGCATCGACGGTGTTCTCCACGATGACATCGACCTCATCGTCGGTCAGTCCCAGATCGACGTACCCGGATCCCGATTGGTTACGGCCTGCCATCTCGCATCCTCTCCGCATAGAGGCGAACCAGCTTGGGTCGCGCGTCCATGGCGTGAATGACGACAACGCGTCCCTGTTCGACCACGGCCACCACCTCCAGCATGCGTCCATCCCTGTCCGGGCCCACCGCGAGCAGCCGGCGCCCGTGCGTGCCCCCCGCGCTGATCTCGACGACGGGGTTGGCCCACAAGACCGCGAGGACCCTGGCTCTCCTGATCCGATGACGCCGTGCTGACTGGGTGAAACCGATCCGATTATTGTTTAACAGAAATTCGATGTCAATCGGCGGGGCGTCCTCGGGGGGCATTCGCCGAGCATCACTGCTGCGGGCTCGCCGTGCCGGTGGCTGTCCACAGGCCCGTGATCAGGCGCGGGCGACCTCGTCGGCGACGTCCATGAGCACCTGTACGTCGTCCACCGTGGTGCGTGGATTGGTGAAGCACGGGCGTAGCCACGTCTCGCCGTCGACGACAGCGTGGGAGATGTAGACGCGGCCATCGGCCTGCAGGCGCTTCACCAGCTCCGCGTTGTCGATGCCGCGATAGCGCATGAGCGTGATGGAGAGGTCCGGGATCGGCCCGACCTCCCAGCCGTCGCGCTCGCTCGCCAGGGTGTGCAGGAGATGCGCGTACTCGATATTGCGAGCGATTGCCTCGCGGAACTTCGCGGCGCCGTGCACCCGGAAGGCCAGCCACAGCTTGAGCGCCCGCAGCGGCCGGGAGTACTCGAGGGTCACGTCGACGGCATTGCGCGTGCCTGGGATGTACGTCGTCTCGTGCCCGAAGGCCGCCGCGAGGGCGGACTCGTCGCGGACCATGACGATGCCGCAGGCCTTCGGCACGAACATCCACTTGTGCGCGTCGATGCTCACCGAATCCGCCCGCTCGAGGCCGCGGAAGCGCTCAGGAAGCACCGAGGCGGCCGGCAGGCCGTAGGCGCCGTCGACATGCATCCAGACGCCGAACTCGCGGCAGACGTCGGCGATTTCATCGAGCGGATCGACCGCGCCGGTGAGCGTCGTACCCCCGGTGCCGACGACAGCGATCGGGGTGCGACCCGCGGCGATGTCGGCGGCGATGAGCTGGGCGAGGGCATCGGGGCGCATGCGGCGGTGCTCGTCGATGGGGACGTCGCGCAGGTTGCTCGACCCGATGCCGAGGAGCTCGACGGCGCGCGTGATGGAGTAGTGCGCGTCGGAGGAGCAGTAGACGGTCGCCATGCCGTGTACGCCGTCGCGTCGACTGCCGGGCACCGCCATCTCGCGCGCGGCGGCGAGAGCGGTGACATTGGAGACCGTGCCGCCGGAGGTGAAGGATCCGCCGGCCATCGGGTAGCCGACGAACTCCGACACCCAGCGCAGCGCCTGCGCCTCGACGAGCGTCGCGGCACCGGCATGGAGCGCAAGGTTGGGGTCGTAGGAGTGCGCGAGCAGGTCGGCGAGCGCGCCGATCTCCAGGCCGGACGAGCCGATGTAGGCGAGATAGCGGGGACGGGCCTGGGCGAGCGACTGGTCGAGCGCCTCGACGGCCTCGTCGAGGGCGGCGACCACGTCGATGCCCTCCTCGGGCAGGCCGAGATCGAGGGTGGCGAGTAGCTCCGTGGAGATGGGCGGCTCGATGTCGCGGGCCTCGTCGAACTCCTCCCACGCGGCGGCGACGAGGTCGCGCGCATGGTCGAGGGCGCGCTCGCGATCGAGCTTCATCCTTCGCGCCCGATGTCCTTGCGGTAGTGCATGA
>JBPCSL010000051.1:0-3299 GCA_051007175.1 Candidatus Nanopelagicales bacterium | reverse complement strand
GCTCGTCGGCGCACGAGTCGGTGCGCATGATGCGATCCTTCGATCCGGCGCTGGCCGACGTGCCGATCGGCGATGCGCGGCTCGACGTACCCGATCCGTGGTTCACCGGAGAGTTCGACGAGGTGCTGGCGATGCTCGAGTCCGCGTCCGCCGGCCTGGTGCTCCAACTGCCGACCCTGCTCGCCGCCCGCTGAGCAGATGCAGGAAGGCCGACTCGAAGCGAGTCGGCCTTCCTGGTGGATCGAATGCGGGTCGGGCTACTCCGCGGCGACGGTGAAGGTGACGGTCGCGGTGACCTCGGGGGACACCTTGACCTTGGCCTTGTGAGCGCCGAGGGCCTTGACGGCCCCGACCTCGACCGCGCGCTTGTCGAGCGCGGGGCCACCGGCCTTGCGGACGGCGGTCGCGACATCGGCGTTGGTGACGGAGCCGAAGAGCTTGCCGCTCTCGCCGGCACGCGCGGTGACGACCACGGCGAGCCCCTCGAGCTGCTCCTTGACCTCCTTGGCATGGGCCAGGTCGCGGATCTCGCGGGCGTCGCGGGCGCGCTTGATCTGCGCGACCTGCTTCTCGCCGCCCTTGGTCCACGGCATGGCGAAGCCGCGGGGCACGAGGTAGTTGCGGCCGTAGCCGTCCTTGACCTCCACGACATCGCCGGGGACGCCGAGGCCACCGACCTCCTGGGTGAGGATGAGCTTCACGGCAGCCTCCTAGCGAATGGTCGCGGTGTAGGGCAGGAGGGCCATCTCCCGCGCGTTCTTGACGGCCACGGCGATCTCGCGCTGGTGCTGCGTGCAGCAGCCGGTCACCCGGCGCGCGCGGATCTTGCCGCGATCGGAGATGTACTTGCGCAGCATCCCCGTGTCCTTGTAATCGATGCTCGGGGCATCGTCCTTGCAGAAGATGCACGCGCGCGGCTTCGGCAGACGCTTGAGGTCTGCCGCCCGCTTGCCGCGGTCCTTGCCGCGGTCCTTGTTGCGATCGTTAGCCATGGAAGGTTCTCCTGGAAGTCGAAGGGTCGGAAAGTCTTAGAAGGGGGGCTCGTCGAACGACGCGCCACTGCCAGCGGCCCACGGATCGTCGGCGGGTGCACCGCCGCCGGAGCCGCCGCCGCTGTAGCCGCCGCCACCCTCGCCACGCTGGGTGCGGGTGACCTTGGCAGTGGCGTAGCGGAGCGCGGGGCCGACGTCGTCGACCTCCATCTCCACGACCGTGCGCTTCTCGCCCTCGCGGGTCTCGTAGGTGCGCTGCTTCAGCCGCCCGGTGACGACGACGCGCATGCCCTTCTGCAGGGACTCCGCGACGTTCTCGGCGTACTGGCGCCAGACGCTGCAGCGCATGAAGACGGGGTCGCCGTCCTTCCACTCATTGGTGGCCTTGTCGAGGTAGCGCGAGCTCGACGCGACCGTGAAGGACGCGACAGCGGCACCGCTCGGGGTGAAGCGCAGCTCCGGGTCATTGGTGAGGTTGCCCACCACCGTGACGTTGATATCGCCGGCAGCCATGACTCAGGTCCCCGCCGGGCGCGTGACCTTGGTGCGGAGCACGGCCTCGTTGAGGTTGAGCTGGCGGTCGAGCTCGGCCACGGCGCCGGGGGTCGAGGTGACCTCGAGCACGGCGTAGATGCCTTCGGGCTTGTGGGCGATCTCGTAGGCGAGGCGACGACGCCCCCAGATGTCGACCTTTTCCACCGAACCGCCGTCCTGCTTGACGACGTTCAGGAAGGTCTCGAGGGACGGCGCAACGGTGCGCTCCTCGAGATCGGGGTCGAGGATGACCATGACTTCGTATCGGCGCATGCGGTCGCCGACCTCCTCTGGACTCAAGGGCCCCGGACTCTCCGGAGCAGGAGGTGGGGAGCTGGGCTCCCGGGTGGCCTTCCCGGTGGGAGGGCCTCGTAGAGAGTACGCCGTCCCGCCCCGTAGGCCTAATCCGCCCGGGGCAGACGGCGGCCTGGCCATCGGCCCTCCGCGGTCCCGGCCATCGGCCCGGGGGCTGACATCCCGGCATCTCACCCACCGGCACCTCACCCACCGACGTCGGTGTGAACCACAACGGGAGACTTAGGCGCGCCCGTAAGTCTCCCGTTCTGGTTGAACGGCCGCGACGTCAGGTGAGTGGGCGGTGTGCCGTCGGCGGGGACCGGCGGGCCTGGACGATCACCCGGTTGGAGCGCACGCCCCCCGGGCCGGTGACGAAGACGAAGGCCCGGCGCCAGGTCCGCAGCCGCCAGGTGACGGTGCCGTTGGCCGCCACGATGCGCGTGCCCGCGTCACGGTAGGCCGCCTGTCCGGCCAGGCGCACGTGCGCCCGCACCGTCTCGCCCACGAGGCCTGTCGTCGTCCCGGCGACGACGATGCGACCGGCGCGCGAGCTGGGGGTGCCCACGATGAGGATGCTCGCCGTGGGGGTCGGCGTCGGCGTGAGAGAGATGAGCACCCGGATAGTGGCCGTCGCCGACTGGGATCCCGCCGTCGCCGTCACGGTGTGCTCGGTGCTCGCGACGGCCTGCGTGGGCGTGCCCGACACGACTCCCGTGAGCGGATCCATCGTGAGCCCGGCGGGAAGCGGAGGCGCGATGGCGAACCGGGCCGGCTGGGTGAAATTCGTCAGGGTGTACGCCGTCGTCGCAGCAATCGGCCTGCCGACGACGCCCTCCAGTATCTGCGTCGCCGGTGACATGGACGGTGCTCCCGGCGTGGGAGACGGCCCGGGCCCTGGACCTGGCCCCGGCGCAGGCGCGGCGGCGGCCGTGAACGTCGTCGAGGTCGCGTTGGGGCTGGTCTGAAGGCTGTAGGAGCCCGCTATCGTCGGCGTGTAGGTGCCGGTGCCGTCGCCGCTGCCGTTGACTGTCACGGAGACACTGCCCATCGTGGCATCGGGCGCGGTGACCACCACCGTCTGCGTCGTGTTCGCCGGGAAGTCGGTGAGGGTCATCGTGGTGGGCGTGCCCACGGTCGTTCCCGTGGCCGACATCATGGGTGAGTTCGAGGGTGCCGAGGTGGATCGGGAGCCCGTGAGTGGCAGCGATGACCCCTGGCTATTGAACGCCGTGATGGCGAAGGTGTGCCAGGAGGACGGCGTGAGGCCCGTCACGGTGTACGTCGTCGACGGCGCCAAGACCTCGACGGAAGCACTGTCATCGACGCTCACCCAATACTTCAGGATGCCTGAGCCGCCGTTGAAGCCGGGTGCCGTCCAGCTCGCTGTGATCGACGTGTCGTCCACGGCGCTGAAGACCAGATTCGTCGGCGGATCAGGAGCGGTCGGGTACGTCGTCTGGGAGCCCGTCAGTGCGG
>JBPCSL010000050.1:0-9816 GCA_051007175.1 Candidatus Nanopelagicales bacterium | reverse complement strand
CCGGGAGACCGGATCGCAGGGGAGAGACCGTGAAGACGGAGTTCAGCGTCGAGGCCATCGTCCCGCCGCCCACCTCGGGCAGCCTGGTCGACGCCATCATCGAAAATGCCCAGAAGTCGCCCAACAGCATCGCCGTGTCCGTGAACCGCGGGGGCGCCTGGGTGGGCGTGACATCGCAGCAGTTCCTCGACCAGGTGAAGGCCGTGGCCAAGGGCATCGTCGCCTCGGGCGTCGAGCCCGGGCAGCGCGTCGCCATCATGTCGCGCACCCGCTACGACTGGACCGTGGCCGACTACGCCATCTGGTACGCCGGTGGCACGGTCGTGCCGATCTACGAGACGTCGTCGCCCGAGCAGGTCGACTGGATTCTCAGCGACTCCAATGCGGTGGGCGTCTTCCTCGAGAGTTCCCGCAACAAGCAGGTCTTCGACGAGGTCGCCGACCGCGTGCCCGACTGCACCCGCGTGTGGATCTTCGACGACAACGCCCTCGACACTCTGGCGACCGCCGGTGCCGGCGTCTCCGATGACGAGCTGGAGAGCCGTCGCGCGACGCTGCAGCCCGAGGCCCTGGCCACGATCATCTACACCTCCGGGACCACGGGCAGGCCCAAGGGCTGCATGCTCACGCACGCCAACTTCATGTTCGAGGTCGACAATGTGGTCGCCGGCATGCCGGAGCTCTTCAAGGTGCCGGGGGCGTCCACCCTGCTCTTCCTGCCCCTGGCGCACGTCTTCGGCCGCATCATCCAGCTCGGCGCCATCCGCGCCGGCACCCGCCTGGGCCACGCCCCCGACGTGAAGACCCTGCTGCCGGACCTCCAGTCCTTCCAGCCGACGTTCCTTCTCGCCGTCCCCCGCGTCTTCGAGAAGGTCTTCAACTCCGCGCAGCAGAGGGCCACCGCCGAGGGCAAGGGCAACATCTTCAATACCGCCGCGCAGACCGCCATCGACTACTCGAAGGCGCTCGACAACGGTGGCCCCGGCCTCGGCCTCAAGATCAAGCACAAGGTCTTCGATCGACTCGTCTACTCGAAGCTGCGTGCCGCCATGGGCGGCAAGGTCGCCTGGGCTGTCTCCGGCGGTGCGCCGCTCGGCGAGCGCCTCGGCCACTTCTTCCGCGGCATCGGCGTTGTCATCCTCGAGGGCTACGGCCTCACCGAGACCTCGGCGGCCACGACCGTCAACCGTCCGACCCACCTCAAGATCGGGACGGTCGGTCAGCCCTTCCCCGGCGCGAAGGTCAAGGTGGCCGCTGACGGGGAGCTCATGCTCGCGGGCGCCCAGATCTTCAAGGGCTACTGGAACAACCCGACGGCCACGGCCGAGGCCATCGAGCCCGACGGCTGGTTCCACTCCGGCGACATCGGGGAGATCGACGACCAGGGGTTCGTCCGCATCACCGGGCGCAAGAAGGAGCTCCTCGTCACCGCCGGCGGCAAGAACGTCGCCCCGGCCGTCCTCGAGGACCGCCTGCGCGGTAATTGGCTCGTGAGCCAGTGCATGGTCGTCGGCGACGGGCAGCCCTTCATCGCGGCCCTCGTCACCATCGACCCTGAGTCCTTCCCCGCGTGGGTCAAGCAGGCGGGAAAGCCAGCGGATGCCACCATCGCGTCCCTCACCAATGACCCCGACCTCACGGCCGAGATCCAGAAGGCCGTCGACGAGGCCAACAAGGCGGTCTCGCATGCGGAGGCAATCAAGAAGTTCACTATCCTTCCGTTGGACTGGACGGAGGAGGGCGGCCAGCTCACCCCGTCCATGAAGCTCAAGCGCAATGTCGTGATGAAGGAGTTCGCATCCGAGGTCGACGCGCTCTACTCGTGACCGATGCCCTGGCCTCGCGTCGCGTCCGAGAGGGCGTGACGCGAGGCCTCGGCATTCTTGCCGTCATCCTCCTCGCCGCGATCACCGGCGACCTGTCGACCTCCGGGCAGCAGATCGTGCTGCTCATCGTCATCGCGATCACCGCGAGCATCCCCCAGCGGCCGCCCTGGCTGCGCTACGCGACGATCCTCGCGGAGGCCGCGGCCGCCGCCCTCGTCGTCATCGGCGCACCGCTCGGCGATCGGCCCTCCATCGCCTACCTCGCCGTTCCCCCTATCGTCGCCGCGTACTCGATGGGACTCGCGGGCGTGCTTGCTGCGGCAGCTGTCTCGGCCCTGGTGCTCATCGTCGGCAGCGTCATCCGATTCCGGTCGGAGCTGCCCACCACGGTGGTCGACCTCACGATCTGGCTGTGCATCGCGATCGCCCTGGGCCTCGGCGCCGTGCTCGCGCGACACCTGCGCGAGCGCATGGCGCCGCCCCGCACCGACTATGACGCGGCGCGACGGCTGCTCACCTCGCTGCGCGACGTCGCCCGGCAACTGCCCGGGGGCCTTGAGGAGACCGCGCTCGCGGAGGCTGCCCTCACCCGCCTGGGCGACGTGCTGCCGCACGAGCGGGCCGAGGTCTTCGTCCGCAGCGACGGAGGCACCCTGCTCCCCGTCGCGCGCATGCCCGAGGCCTCGGAGGGCTGGTCTCCGACCGTGCACGCGGGGCTGTGGGGACAGGCCTGGGAGAACGGCGTCGCCGTGCAGCGCCTCGGGACGATGACCGGGCCCGAGCTCGGCACGTCCACCGCCTGCGCGGTGATCCCGCTGCGACTCGGCGACCAGCGCATCGGGCTCGTGGGTGTCGAGCGCGCCGGCGGCCTGTGGCCCATCGAGGACCTGGCCGAGGCCCAGCTCATGGCCGACGAGGCCGCGCTGCGCATCGACACCGCGCGACTCTTCGAGGAGGTGCGCGACCTCGCGACGTTGGAGGAGCGCCGCCGTCTCGCGCGTGAGATCCATGACGGCATCGCCCAGGAGGTCGCCGGACTCGGGTTCCTTGTCGACGATGCCCTCCGGGAGGCCCAGGACGAGCCGACGCGACGCGGCCTTCAGCGACTGCGCGAGGAGCTCACCCGCATCGTGACGGAGCTGCGCCTGTCGATCTACGACCTGCGCACCGAGGTCGGCGCGGGCATCGGCGAGGCACTGTCGACGCACGTGCGCGCCGTCGGTGCCGAGGCGGGGATGACGGTGCACCTGGTGCTCGACGAGGACGCGTCGCGACTGCCACCCGGTGTTGCCCCCGAGATCCTGCGGATCGCCCAGGAGGCGGTGGCCAATGCCCGCCGCCACGCCCAGGCGCGGACCCTGTGGGTGACCTACCGGGTCACCGACGGCAGCGCCTTCCTGCGCGTGGCCGACGACGGGCGCGGAATCCCCGAGGGGCGCCGTCGCCCGGACAGCTTCGGACTGCAGATCATGCGCGAGCGCGCAGACCGCATCGGGGCCGGATTGACGGTCAAGCGCCGAAGCCCCAGCGGCACTGTGGTGGAGTTGTCCCTGCAGGTCCCCGAGGCAGGCACAGGAGGCGAGCGGTGACGATCAGCATCATGCTCGCCGACGACCACGAGCTCATCCGCGAGGGACTGCGCCGCGCCTTCGAGCGCGAGGAGGATCTCGAGGTCGTCGCCGAGGCCGCGAGCGTCGCGGAGGCGATCGCGGTCGGCTGCAAGACCTCCCCCGATGTCGCGGTCGTCGACCTGCGCCTCCCCGATGGCAACGGGCTGGACATCGTGCGGGCCCTGCGCGAGCACAGCGCGAGCATGGGCATCGTCGTTCTCACGATGTACGCCGGGGACAACCAGCTCTTCGACGCGCTCGAGGCGGGCGCCAGCGCCTTCGTCCCCAAGAGCGCCCCGGCCGAGGAGATCGTCGCCGCGGCCCGTCACGCGGCGGCGGCGCCCCAATCCTTCACCTCCGCCGACCTCGCCGACGCCATGAAGCGGCGCATGTCACCGCAGGGACCACAGCTCTCGCCACGGGAGAAGGAGGTGCTGCAGCTCCTCGCCGAGGGCCTCGGCGTCGCCCAGATCTCCCGCAAGCTCTTCATCAGCGAGTCCACGACCAAGACGCACATCTCAAAGCTCTACGAGAAGCTCGGGGCGGCCAACCGGGCGCAGGCCCTCATGACGGCATTGAAGCTCGGGCTGCTGGCGCCGCCCGACGATATGCCGTGACGACGATGCGCTCCCTCATCTCCCGACTGGGCGCGAGCACGACGGCCGTGGTCGCCGCCTGGGTAGTGACGCGCGCGATGCTCGTGGGATGGGTCGCCGGCACGCTGCCCTACCCCGACGGCCCCCTCGTCATCAATGACGTGAAGCTCTACGCCGAGTGGTCGAACCTCCTCGTGACCGGCCGATTCCCCATCGGCGACGACATGTGGCAGTACCCCCCGGGCGCCGGCCTGGTCTTCGCGCTCGCCGCCCTCCTTGGCTCCAACCCGGTCGCGGCCTTCATGGCCATCGCCCTTGCCTGCGACCTCGCGATCCTCGTCATCCTCATCGTCGCCGGACGTCGGCGCGGCACGGGGCTCGGCGCGTCCTGGGCCTGGGTCGCGGCGGGGATCCTCGTGGGCCCGGTCTTCCTCGCGCGCTTCGATGTCGTGCCCACTCTCGCTGCCGTCATCGCCCTCGTCCTCATCGCGCGGCCGATCGCCAGCGGCGCCGCCGCGGCAGCGGGCACGCTGCTCAAGGTGTGGCCCGGCCTCATGCTGCTGGCGCTCCCCCGCCGCAGCCTGCCGCGCGGCCTGCTCGGCTTCGTCGTCTCCGGTGGCGCGATCCTGGTTGGCATCTCCCTGTGGGCCACCGGCGGCGTGTCCTTCCTCGGCGAGCAGCGCGCCCGCGGCCTCCAGGTGGAGTCCGTCGGAGCCTGGCCCTTCATGGCCGCGCATGTCGTCGGCGTCGACGTACCCACGGAATTCCGCTATGGCTCCATGGAGGTCAACCTCCCCGTCACGGTCACCCTCGGCCTGGCGATCACCCTGGCCGGGTTCGCGATCCTCGGGCTCCTCGGCGTCGCGCGACTGCTCGGGCGACTCGAGGGGCTGGCCCCGGCCGATGTCGCGCTTGCGGCCCTCCTCATCTCGCTCGTGACCAGTCGTGTGCTCTCGCCGCAGTACGCCGTATGGATCGCCGGCGTGGCCGCCGTGACCTTCCTCGACCCCGCCAGTCGGATGCGTACGGTCGTGCTGCTCCTGGTGCCGTCGGTCCTGGTGACGCAGGTGATCTATCCCTGGGGATACGGGAGCTTCGTCAACGGCGAATGGTGGGCGGTCGGCCTGCAGACCGTGCGCATCGTCTTCCTCGTATGGGCGACGGTGCTGGCGCTTGTCATCGTCACGCGGGCGGCACGGCAGTCGCCGCAGCAATCCGCTGCAGTGGCGTCGGATGCGTGAAGAGGAGCGCATATCGCCACTGCGCCGGCTCCAGCGCTGACTTGTTGGTGACGGCGAGGCGGGCCATGAGGGCGGCGTAGCCCTCGGGATCGCCGGTGATCTGCACCGCATCGCGATCGGCGCGCGCCTCGATGGCGCGGCTCACGGTCGACGACACCGGCACGGCCACCAGCGTGCCCAGCAGCACGACGCACGCCAGGAGGGCGACGAGCCCCGTGTCGTCCCGACCACGCACGCCAAGCCGACGCCGCACGCCCGGGCTCATCGCACACGCGAGCGCCACGGCCACGACGGCCGCGGCGCCCAGGGCTGCGAGCACGGTGCCGAGCGGGACGTCGTTCTCCCGGACATGCACGAGCTCGTGGGCGACGATGGCGTCGATCTCCTCGGGTGTCGCCGTCGCGAGCAGCGTGTCGTAGAGGGTCACGGTGCGCGTCGGGCCCCAGCCCGAGACCGTGGCGTTGATCGACGGGGATCGGTCGGCGACGTCGACGACCACCACGTCGCCGACCTGGACGCCTGCGCGATCGGCGATCGCGAGGACCTGGTCGCGCACGGCCGGGTCGCTGCGCGTGCCGTCCACGAGATTGAGGTAGGGCACGGCCAGGGATGCGAGCGCCGCGACCGCCGCGGCACCGAGCACGATCCACGCCCAGCCGCGCCGCGGCCAGCGGCGCACGACGGCGAGGGTGACGGTGACGGCCAGCCCGCCGAGGACTGCGACCACGAGGGCCGTGCCGGCCCAGCGGACGGCCCACGACGACCAGGGCTCAACGAGCAGGCCGTTGTCGCGTCGGACGGCGGCCAGCCACAGGTCGAAGGGCAGGGAGGCCAGGCGCACGAGGAGGAGCAGCACGAGGGCGGCGAGGAAGTCGCGGATGGCCGGCCGCTCGCGCGGGCCGATGCGGGCGAGCCCGCGCCGCAGGGGCGGGACCAGCAGGACGATCGTCGCCGCCAGCGGTCCGGCCAGCGTCGACAGCAGGCTCGGCAGCCAGGCGGCATCGGCGTACGCGGTGATCGCCTGCACCTGGGCATCGGTGAAGGCCGAGAGGGCTGCGGGGATGTCGAGGGTCGCCCACGGCGCGACCGCGGCATCCCACGGGACGAAGAGGACGGCGATCCCGATGCCGAGCAGGATCAGCGCGGCGGCCGCGACCGCGGCAGCACGCGATGGGGACATCCCGCCATCATGCGACACCCTCGTCGCGGGTCACCAGTCGGAGCGGCGGCACGAGGCCCGACCCCGCGAGGACCGCGAAGGCGGCGCGCTCCTCGCCGCTGACACCGCCGATGGGACCGAGCAGGACCGAGACGATGCAGTCGCCGCAGGCGTCGCCGCGGACCATGCAGCTGCCGCAGTCGATGGACAGGTCACCCTCGGGAGTCGCCTCGGGGATCCCCTCGTGGGCCGGTGGGTCGCTTCTCATGGATCCGACGGTAGGCAGGGGGTCCGACATTGCCCCGCGCCGCCGGTGTCGGAATGATGCCCGCAGGCGGGGCGGGCCCGCCGGAGGACCGACCAGCCGAGGAGGGATATGTCCGCCGTCCCGGCATCCGACATCATGCTCGCCGCGGCCCTCGTCTTCGGGCTGGCCATGGCCTGCCAGGTGATCGCCCCCAAGCTCCACATGCCGGCCCTGGTCCTGCTCCTGCCGGTCGGATTCCTCCTCGGCCTCGCCGCGCCCCAGCTCCGGGTGGACACCATCCTCGGCTCGGCGTTCCCCGTCATCGTGAGCCTCGTGGTGGCGGTCATCCTCTTCCAGGGCGGGATGGGGCTCACCTCCATTCCCCTCAAGGGAACCGACCGGCGAGTGGCCCGCCATCTCGTCTTGATCGGCGGCACGATCACGGCCCTGTGCAGTTCACTCGCCGCGCACTTCATCCTCGGCATGGACTGGCCGATGGCGTTCATGCTCGGCACCATCGTCATCGTCTCAGGACCCACGGTCGTCACCCCGATCCTGCAGTTCGTGCGGCCACGCAAGCGCGTCGGCGGGATCCTCATCTGGGAGGGCACGCTCCTCGACCCCCTGGGCGCGCTGGTGGCGGTCGTCGTCTTCCAGCTGGTCAAGGCCAGCGCCGCGGAGTCCCTCGTGGACGGAATCGTGATGTTCGCCCTGGGCGTGCTCACCGCCGTCGTCGCGGCCGTGTTCGGCGTCGTCCTCTTCGTCGTCGGCGGCAAGCTCGTCAAGGGCAGCACCCTGCTCGGCACCCAGGTGCTGCTCGGCTCCGTCATCGTGGCGGCCGCACTCGCCGACTCCGTGACCGACGACAGCGGGCTGCTCACCGCACTGCTCATGGGATTCACTGCCCCGCACGTCGCCCGCCACTTCGGGGCATCACTGGACCCGTGCACTCCCTTCTTCGACACCATCGTGTCGATCAGCATCGGCGTGCTCTTCATCAGCATCGCCGCGCTGGTGCCCTATGCAACCCTCGCCGCCGTGATCGTGCCCACGCTGGTGATCGCGGTCATCCTCATCCTCGTCGTGCGGCCACTGGTGGCCACCGTCTGCACTATCGGGGCGGAGCTCTCGCTGCGAGAGAGGGCCTTCATCGCGTGGATGGATCCCCGCGGCATCGTGGCCGCCGCGACGGCATCGAGCGTGGGCGCGACGCTGGTGAGCCTCAACGTCCCCGACGCCAACTACCTGCTGCCCGCGGCGTTCGTCATCATCGCCGTGACGGTCACGGTCTACGGCCTCACCGCGGTGCCGGTCGCGAAGCTCCTCGGCGTCCGGCAGGACGCGCCCGCTCCGGCTGAGGCACCGGCGCCAACGGGCTAGACGCCGCCCATGTCGTGGGGGCTGTCCCCCTCGTGGCCGGGCTCGGGCCGGGGGATGATCTCGAGAGCATCGGTCCGGTCGCACCAGCGGCAGCGGACCTCCTCGACCTCCTCCTCGAGGACCTCGGTCTCGTCGATGACCGGGGCGCCGGCCAGGTCGACATGCCAGAACTCGCGCGTGCGGGACCGGCGTACGACGTCGAAACGGGTGAGATTGCCGCAGTGGCCACAGCGCCACCGGTGGCCGGCATCGGGTACCTGGGCGGGCATCCCCCGACCCTAGGGCGTGTCGCGACCCCGCGGTGTCGGACCCCGTGCCTACGGTCGCCCCATGGGTGACCACGGCGCGGGGCAGCAGCTGTCCCTCGACGACCTCGGCACCCCGCTGCGCGAGGTGACCTTCGTCGTCGTCGACCTCGAGACCACCGGCGGCAAGCCCGTCGACGCGGGCATCACCGAGATCGGCGCGGTCAAGGTGCGCGGCGGCGAGGTCCTCGGCGAGTTCCAGACGCTGGTCAACCCCGGGGTGGCGATCCCTCCCTTCATCGCGGCACTCACCGGCATCACCGACCGCATGCTCGCGAGCGCGCCCTCGGTCACCGCGGCCACCGCGAGCTTCTGGGAGTTCGCGCGCGGCGCGGTGCTGGTTGCCCACAACGCGCCCTATGACATGGGCTTCCTGCGGGGTGCCTGCGACAAGACCGGCCTGGCGTGGCCGGCGCCGCGCGTGGCCGACACGGCACGCCTGGCGCGGCGCGCGCTCACCCGCGACGAGGTGCGCAACTGCAAGCTCGAGACGCTCGCCGCGCACTTCCACTCCCCCACGCCGCCGTGCCACCGGGCGCTCGACGATGCGCGCGCGACCGTGGCGGTGCTCCACGGCCTCTTCGATCGCATGGGCTCGCTCGGCGTGCAGACCCTGGAGGACCTCCTCGCCTTCGGCGGCCGCACGACGCCACCGCAGCGCACCAAGCGCCACCTCGCCGAGGGCATCCCCGAGCTGCCGGGGGTCTACGTCTTCCGTGATGCCCAGGGGCGCCCCCTCTACGTCGGCACGTCGCGCAACCTGCGCTCACGCGTGCGCACCTACTTCACGGCGTCCGAGACACGCCCGCGCATGTCGGAGATGGTGGGCCTGGCCGATCGCGTCGATCCCATCGTGTGCGCCACCGACCTCGAGGCCCGCGTCCGCGAGCTGCGCCTCATCGTCGAGCACCGCCCGCCCTACAACCGGCGCTCGCGCAATCCCGAGCGGATGGCCTGGGTCGCCCTCACGCGCGAGCCGCATCCGCGACTCGTCACCGTCTCCCAGGTGCGCGACAGCCACCTCGCGGCGATCGGGCCGTTCGCCGGTCGCGGTTCGGCGGCACAGGCGATCGAGGCGCTGCAAGCAGCGCTCCCGCTGCGCACCTGCACCGACCGCCTCCCGCAGCGACCCAAGCGGCAGGCCGGCTGCGTGCGCGCCCAGCTCGGCCAGTGCGCGGCCCCGTGCGCGAGCGAGGGCGATGCGGAGTCCTACGCCGCCACCGCGGCCACGGCCCTGGCGACGATGAGCGGCGACACCCGCCCGGTGGTCGACGACCTGCTGCGCCGGATGTCCGATCTCGCCGTGAGCGGCCGCTTCGAGCAGGCGCAGGCATGGCGCGATCGCCTCGAGGCATTCCTCCGCGGGTCCCTGCGCGCGCATCAGCGCGCGACGTTCACCGATGCCGAGGAGATCGTCGCCGCGCAGTGCGTCGACGGTGCCTGGCAGATCCA
>JBPCSL010000049.1:0-4769 GCA_051007175.1 Candidatus Nanopelagicales bacterium | reverse complement strand
TCGCCCTTGACCGAGGCCGTCCGCACGACGAACGTCTCCATCGCATGCAGCTTCTGGTCGACGTCGAGGGAGTCGCCCTCCCGCAGCCCGCCCTTGACCGCCACGTCGAGTGCCGCGAGCCGCACCGTGGCGGCCGCGAGCCGGTCGCCACGCCATCTCTTCGCACGGGCCTTCGCCTTGTCCGCCTGCCACGCATTGCGCATGCCCGTCTCGCGCATGATGTCGTCGGTCGAGGCCGACGGCGGCATGCCCTGCACTTTGGCCACGCTGCGCAGCCCCGAGGCGAGCGCGGCGGTCACGGCGGGGCCCACCGAACTGCGCCCTGAGGTCTCCGCGACCCAGCGCAGATCGCGCAGGGCGTCGACGGGACGTCGTTCCCACACGGCATCGGCGACCCGGTAGCCCTGGACATCGGCAATGCCCGCGAAGTAGCGGCCCACGGCCGCTTCATCGATGGGGTCGGCCTCGACATCGGCGCACAGCTGCCCGATGGCCGCAACGAGCATGGGCACGTCGTGCCCGATGGCCTCGTAGAGCACCCGCAGCGCGTCGGGCGTGGCCTTGCGGCCGTGCCGGCGTACCTCGGCGATGAGGAACTGCTGGGTGTCGCGGCCCTTCTTCAGCGCGGGGCAGGCCACCTCGCGCGCGCCCGCCGCGCGCAGGGCGGTGAGCAGCTTCTTGCCCTTGACGCCGCCCGGGTGGAGGGCGACCACTGCCACGGCCTCGGGAGGGTCCTCGATGGCGCTCATGAGGATGGCGGTCGCCGCATCATCGAGGGAGTCGATGCCGTCGATGATGACGACGGCCGCCTCGCTGAAGAGCGTGGGGCTGAGTGCCTCGGCCAGGTCGGCCGCGGGATCATCGCCGCCCACGTCGACGATGCGCTTCTCAGGGGACTGCCCGGTGCGCTCCCGCGCCTCCGCCACCGCGTCCGCCACGGCCCGGTCGACGAGGACCTCCTCGGACCCCACGACGAGGGTGAGCGGGAGCGCGGTGTCGGCCATGGTGGGGCCAGCATGCCATGGCGGCTACCCGGGCGAGGTACGCCGCGTGAGGACGCCAAGGGGCGATCCCACGACTGCCACGTCCCCGGCGAGGTCGGTCCGGGCGATGACCGCTCCGGCGTACCGCCACTGGTCCAGCGTCTCCGGAGCCGGGTGCCCGTAGTCGTTGCCCGCGCCGACACAGATGATGGCGACGCGGCCTCCGGTCCACGCCGCCAGCGCAGGGTCCTGGTAGCGGCTGCCGTGGTGCGCCACCTTCACCACGTCGACGCCCGCGACCCCGAGCGACGAGCGCAGGGCCACCTGCGCGGAGGTCTCGACATCGCCGAGCAGCAGGAGGCGCACGCCCCCGACCTCGGCCAGGAGCACGATGCTCGCGTTGTTGGGCGCGGACTCCGGGCCGCGGATGATGCGCTGCGGCCACAGGGTTGTGAGCGTGATGCCGTCGACGGTACGCCGCTCCCCTGCCTCGGCCACCTGCACGGGGATGCCGGCGAGCCAGCGGTCGACCTTCGCGGCCTGCTCGGGCGGCTCCCGCAGCGGCGAGACGAGCGCGGCCTGCACCGCGCGCCCGTTCAAGACCCCCGGCACTCCGTCGACATGATCGGCATGCGGATGCGTGAGGACGAGGAGGTCCACGCGCTCGATCCCGAGATCCGACAGGCAGCGGTCCATGAGCGCCGGATCGGGGCCCGTGTCGACCACCACCGCCTGCCCGGGACCCGCATTGAGCACCAGTCCGTCGCCCTGGGCGACATCGCAGGCCACGAGCACCCAGCCCTCGGGCGGCCATCCGGCGCGATCGGGCAGGCGCAGGGCGAGGACCGCCACCGTGGATGCGGCGATCGCGAGCACGGCGATCGTGCGCGGCGACAGCAGGCGCTCATGCCGTCCTCGTCGCCGACGGATCCAGGCGATGGCCACGGCGGCCACCACGGTGGCCAGGGCCGCGCCCGCGAGGCCGCCCGGCCACGGCAGCGTCGCACCGGGAAGAGCTGCGCTGCGCTCGGCCACGGCCGCGATCCACGCGGCGAAGGGCTCCGCGCACCGCGCAAGGACGCGTGCGATGTCCATGCTCGCCGGCGCGATCGCCGCCGCGAGCAGTCCGAGGATGGTGACCGGCGCGACTGCCGGCGCGGCGAGCAGGTTGGCCGGCACCGAGACGAGGCTGATTCCCTGGCCGAACGCCGCAATGAGCGGCAGCGTCGCGATCTGCGCCGCGATGGTGAGCGCCAGCGCCTCGGCCACCGCGCGCCGCACCGGCGAGCCTTCGCCGCGCAGCAGGCGCAGGAGCGGTGGCGAGAGGACGAGGAGCCCGGCGGTTGCCGCCACCGACAGCGCGAAGCCCCACGACACGGCGAGCCCCGGGGAGGCCACCACCAGGACGAGCGCCGTGCCGGCGAGCGCGGCGATGCCGCTGCGGCGTCCGCCCGCGAGGAGCGCGGCCAGGGCGATGACGCCCATCGCCGCGGCACGCAGCACGCTCGGCTGCGGACCGACCACGACGACGAAGGCTCCGAGAGCCGCCAGGGCGAGCCCTGCGCGGATGGCCAGCCCGAGGCCGAGAAGAGCCGAGACCAGCAGCACGGCGCCGACGACGAGCGCGGTGTTGCCGCCGGAGACGGCCGTGAGGTGTGACAAGCCGGAGGCCCGCATCGCATCGGCGAGGCCGGGCGGCTGCGTGGACTCGTCGCCGACGGCGAGACCGGCGACCAGCGCGGTCGCGGCCGGGTCCCCTCCCGCGAGGGCCTCGCGCAATCCGGCGCGCACGGCGTTGGCGGTGCCGGCGAGGAGGCAGGGCTCCCCCACGACCTCAAGCGCATCGACGGAGATCGCCGCGCTGTAGCCACGGATGAGGTCGCCCGGGGAGGCCCTCCCGGTCACCCGAACGGTGCTGCCGTTGGCCACGCTGTCATCGGCCAGCCGCAACAGGACCGGAGACGAGATATCCCACCGGCCGTCCGCCGTCGTGAGGCTCTCGACGTGCGCGCGCGCCTCGGCACCGTAACCCTCGCGGTGCCGCGCATCGCCGCTGATGACCGCGTCGACGGTGACGATGCGCCGGGATGCCCCGGCGTCGACGACAGGACCCGTGCCCACCCCTTCGACATACGCCGATGCCGACAGCAGGGCGGCCGCGGAGGCCATGAGCAGCACGGCGATCCCGCGTCGATGGATCGACTGGGCGAGCCCCGCGACCACGAGGATCAGGGCCGATGCCCGGGACGCGCTGACAACGGCATCCGTCGCCCCCGAGAGGGCGGCCAGCACGATCGCCGCGAGGGCGCACGTCCAGGCCGCGAGCGCCGGGCCAATGAGTCGAGAGGCGATCACACCCGCACCAGCGGCCGCAGCTGAGCCATGAGCGAGTCGCCGATCCCGGAGACCTCGCCGAGGATGTCGACGCTCGGGAAGGGGCCGTTGGCCTCGCGCCAGGCGACGATGCGGCCCGCGAGGACCGGCCCCACTCCCGGCAGGGCCTCGAGCTCAGTCGCGGACGCCGCATTGAGGTCGAGCAGCCCATCGCCCGGCGCGCTGCTCGACCCCGACGGAGTACTCGCGGACGGTCGACCCACGACGACCTGCTCCCCGTCGACAAGCACGCGCGCCAGGTTGAGGTCGCCTGTCGTCGCCCCCAGGCGCAGGCCGCCGGCCGCGTCGACGGCATCGACGACGCGCGAGCCGAAGGGCAACGTCACGACGCCCGGCCGGCGTACCCGGCCGATGACGTGGATAGTGACGGACTCCCCCGTCGCGGTCGCGGTCGATGCCGACGGTGTTGCCTCCGGGATCTCCACCACGGGCCGAGCGCGCCCCTGCCACCAGCCGTAGCCGACGACGACGAGGACGACCGCAAGGACGATGGCCACGGCGCGCACGGCGCGCGGCGTCCAGGTCATCCGCGCACGCTAGGAATCGAGTCTCCCCTCGCACGCGGGTCGAGGGAGCCTGGGGACGGAGGGCGCGCGCCTCCCCTGGGGATGAGTCAGGCGGTCGGCGCGACGACCACGGCCACGATGCCGGGACCGGTGTGGGCACCCACGACGGCGCCCAGCGGGCACTCGATGACGCGGGTGTCCGGCAGGTAGCCCCGCAGGGTCATGGCGAGCTCGTGGGCGCGATCGGCCGCGTCCAGGTGCTGCACGGCGATCTCCACGGAACGGCCGAGGGTCGCGCCGAGAGCGAGCTCGGTGAGTCGGCCGAGGGCCTTCGACGTGGTGCGCACCCGCTCCAGCGGCACGACCTCGCCCTGCAAGATCTGCAGGATGGGCTTCACCTGCAGCGCCTGCCCCACCGCGGCGCGCGCGGCGCCGATGCGACCGCCGCGGCGCAGGTACTCCAGGGTGTCGACGTAGAACAGCGACGTGGAATCCCACGCGACGCGCTCGATCATGCTCGCCACCTCGTCGGCCGACGCTCCGTCTGTCGCCGCGCGCTCGCCCGCGAGGACGGCGAAACCGAGGCCCATGGCGACGGTGCGGCTGTCGACGACGCGCACGTCGATGTCGACCTCCTTGGCCGCCAGCATGGCCGACTCGTGGGTGCCGGACATGCGCGCCGACAGCGTCGCGCACACGACCGCCGAAGCGCCGGACTGCTGCGCCTGCAGGAAGGCCTGGCGAAACCGCTCGGGGCTGGGACGTGACGTGGTGACCGGCTGCCAGGCGCGCAGGGCCTCGGCGACCCGCTGCACGCTGGCCTCGTCGGAGGTCTCGTCGTACGCCCGGCCACCGATGACCACCTGGACGGGCACGACGTCGATCG
>JBPCSL010000048.1:0-13211 GCA_051007175.1 Candidatus Nanopelagicales bacterium | reverse complement strand
CGATGTCGCGGCCATGGGGGTGGCCGCCCAGCAGCACGGCATGGTGACGCTCGATGCATCGGGCGAAGTCGTGCGCCCCGCACTGCTGTGGAACGACACTCGATCGGCGGCGGATGCCGCCGACCTCGTCGCCGAGTGGGGCGGTCCGCAGGGCTGGGCCGACGCGGTGGGAAGCGTCCCGGTCGCGTCCTTCACGGTCTCCAAGGTCCGCTGGCTGGCCCGCCACGAGCCGGCATCCGCCGAGCGCGTCGCGCGCGTGCTCCTCCCGCACGACTGGCTCACCTGGAAGCTCGCCGGCTGCCCGGCGGAGGCCACGACGGACCGCGGAGACGTCTCGGGCACCGGCTACTGGTCGCCCGCGACCGGCGAGTACCGGCGCGACCTCCTCGCCCTCGCCTTCGGCCGCGAGTACGACGTCCCGCGCGTGGCCGCCCCGCACGAGATCGTCGGCGAGACTGCGGCCGGAATCGCCCTGTCGCCGGGGACCGGCGACAACATGGGCGCTGCCCTGGGCGTCGGCGCTCTCCCCGGCGACGTCGTGGTGTCACTGGGGACCTCGGGGACGGCGTTCGCTGTATCGGATCGCCCCACGGCGGATGCGAGCGGGCAGGTGGCCGGCTTCGCCGACGCCACGGGCCGCTTCCTGCCACTCGTATGCACGCTCAATGCCGCTCGCGTCCTGACCGCGACCGCGTCGATGCTCGGTGTCGGGATGGACGACCTCACGTCGCTGGCGCTGACAGCGCCGCCCGGGAGCGGAGGCCTCGTGCTGCTTCCCTACCTCGACGGTGAGCGCACGCCGAATCTCCCCGACGCCACCGGCACGCTCGCTGGGCTCACGCGCGATGCCATGACGCCAGCTCATCTCGCGCGCGCTTCGGTCGAGGGCATGCTGTGCGGACTGGCCGATGCGGTCGACGCCCTGCGCGCGCAGGGGGTACGCCCTCGTCGGATCCTGCTCGTCGGTGGGGCGGCGGCGAACCCCGCCGTGCAGCGGATCGCCACCACCGTCTTCGACGTTCCCGTAGTGATCCCGCAGCCGGGGGAGTACGTCGCCGACGGTGCCGCGCGGCAGGCCGCGTGGGCCCTCGCGGGCACCGCGGAGCCCCCGGCCTGGGCGCTCGCGGGGACGGTGGAACTCGATCCCGCCCCGGTGCCGGGCGTGCGCGAGGCCTATGCCGAGGCCTTCCGCCAGGTCCACGGCGGGGCGTGACCGGACCGTTACCGAATCGGTAACCCCCTGGTCTTGCGGGGTTGTCCGGCCGGCCATATGTTCTCGCTGACAACAATTACCGATTCCGGAATTGGGGGCTGCGATGGGCGACTACACCCCGACCCCGCAGGACAAGTTCGCCTTCGGGCTGTGGACCATCGGCCACCCTGGGCGCGACCCCTTCGGTGATGCGACGCGTCCTCCCATCGATGCGGGCGACTTCGTGCGCGGCCTCGCGGACATCGGGGCGTGGGGGGTGAGCTTCCACGACGACGACCTCATGACCTTCGGTGCTCCCGAGTCTCAGCGCCGCGAGGAGCTCGACCGCTTCACGAAGGCCCTCAAGGACAGCGGCATCGTCTGCTCGATGGCGACGACCAATCTCTTCTGGCACCCGATGTTCAAGGACGGCGCCTTCACCTCCAACGACCGCAATGTGCGGCGGCTGGCCATCCAGAAGTCCCTGCGCAATCTCGATGTGGCCGCCGAGCTCGGCGCGCCCATCTATGTCTTCTGGGGCGGCCGCGAAGGCGTCGAGTCCGCGGCCTCCAAGACCCCGGCCGACGCGCTCGACCGCTACCGCGAGGCGCTGGACTTCCTCGCGGCCTATGTCGTCGACCAGGGCTACGACATCCGCTTCGCCATCGAGACCAAGCCCAACGAGCCCCGGGGCGACACCTTCCTCCCCACCGTCGGGCATGCCCTGGCCTTCATCGAGACCCTCGAGCACTCCCACATGGTGGGCCTCAATCCCGAGGTCGCCCACGAGACCATGGCGGGCCTCAGCTTCTACCAGGGCGTCGCGCAGACCCTGTGGCAGGACAAGCTCTTCCACATCGACCTCAATGACCAGAAGATCGGTCGCTACGACCAGGACCTGCGCTTCGGTTCCGAGGGCATCAAGGACGACTTCTTCCTGGTCCGCCTGCTCGAGAACAGCGGCTACTCCGGCGCCAAGCACTTCGACGCCCGTCCCTACCGCAACGAGGGCGGCGACGGCATCTGGGACTTCGCTCGCGGCTGCATGCGCACCTACCTCATCTTCCGCGAGAAGGCGAAGGAGTTCGATGCCAACCCCAAGGTGAAGCAGGCCTTCGCCGACGCGGGTGTCCCCGAGCTCGCCATCCCCACGGTCGGCCCCTACTCGCGGGCCGCCGCCGACGAGCTTCTCGCCGAGAAGTTCGACCCTGAGACCCTGGCCAGCCGCGGCTATCGCAATGAGCAGCTGGACCAGTTGGTGATCGACACGATCCTGGGAGCCTGATCCCGGGGCGTGCGCCCACCGCACAACCGCACAGTTCACACACCACGCAGGGTCGCCCTGCCGAGAAAGGACACAGATGTCCAAGCGCACATTCGGAGTAGTCGCCGGCCTCGCGGCCGCCGGCCTCCTCGTTGCCGCCTGTGGCGGCAGCAGCAGTGGCGGCTCCTCGTCGAGCGCCGCCCCGGCCTCCAGTTCGGCTGCCCCCGAGAGCAGCTCGGCGGCTCCGGCTCCCACCACGGCCAAGGTCGGCGTCATCCTCCCCGATGCCGCGTCCTCCGCCCGCTGGGAGACCGCGGACCGCAAGTTCCTCGAGGAGGCGTTCGGCGCCGCGGGTGTCGAGTACGACATCCAGAACGCCAATGGCGACAAGGCGAAGTTCGCCACCATCGCTGACCAGATGCTCAACGAGGGCGTCAACGTCATGCTCATCGTCAACCTCGATAGCCCCTCGGCTGCCGCGGTCATCAAGAAGGCCGACGAGCAGGGCGTTCCCGTCATCGACTACGACCGCCTCACCCTCGGCGGCGGCGCCCAGTACTACGTGTCCTTCGACAACGTCGCCGTCGGCACCAAGATCGGCGAGGGCCTGGTCACCTGCATGCAGAAGAACGGCAACAACGACGGTCCGGTGGCGCTGCTCAACGGCTCACCGACCGACAACAACGCCACCCTCTTCAAGCAGGGCTACGAGAAGGTCATCAAGGACGCCGGCTACACCATCGCTGCCGATCAGAGCGTTCCGGACTGGGATAACACCAAGGCCGGCACGATCTTCGAGCAGATGTACACCGAGGCTGGCGGCGACTTCATCGGCGTTGCCTCGGCCAATGACGGCCTCGGCGGCGCGGTGATCTCCGTGCTCGAGCGCAATGGCCAGGCCGGCAAGATCCCGGTCACCGGCCAGGATGCCACCGATGAGGGCCTGCAGCGCGTGCTCATGGGCACGCAGTGCATGACCGTCTACAAGGCGATTAAGCAGGAGGCCGACGCGGCTGCGGCTCTCGCCGTGGCGCTGGCCAAGGGCGAGATCCCCACGGCTGATGGCCTCGCCACCGGCTCCGTCACCGACTCGGAGACGGGCGGCACCGTCAAGGCGGTCCTGCTCGAGCCGATGTCGATCTTCCCGGAGAACGTCAAGGACGTTATCGCGGATGGGTTCACCACCTACGACCGCGTGTGCGCCACCGACGAGCTCAAGAAGAAGTGCGCGGAGTACGGCATCACGCAGTAACGCTGTCAACAAGCACGTCATGAAGACGCGGCGGGGGCGGGCCGGATTCCGGCCCGCCCCCGTCCGTTTCCTGCCACACTGACCAGCACCAGCCCGCCGACCGAGCGAGGAAGCATGAGTGACACCCCCCTCCTCTCCCTCAAGGGGATCAACAAGAGCTTCGGCCCAGTCCAAGTCCTCCGAGATGTCGATCTCGACGTCCGGCCTGGGCGTGTCACCGCGCTCGTCGGCGACAACGGCGCCGGCAAGTCGACGCTCATCAAGGGCGTCGCGGGCATCTACCCTTTCGACAGCGGCGAGGTCCTCTTCGAGGGCAAACCGGTGTCGATCAGCGGGCCGAAGCAGGCGAACGACCTCGGTATTGAGGTCGTCTACCAGGACCTCGCCCTGTGCGACAACCTCGACGTCGTCCACAACATGTTCCTGGGCCGCGAGCTGAAGTCGGGCGTCACTCTCGACGAGACCGCGATGGAGAAGCGCGCGGGTGAGACCCTCAAGGGCCTCTCGGTGCGCACGCTGAAGTCGCTGCGCCAGCAGGTGTCGAGCCTCTCGGGCGGCCAGCGGCAGACCGTGGCGATCGCCCGCGCGGTGCTCTGGAATTCCAAGTTGGTCATCCTCGACGAGCCCACGGCTGCCCTCGGCGTGGCGCAGACCGAGCAGGTCCTCAACCTCGTGCGCCGCCTGGCCGACAACGGCCTCGGCGTGATCCTGATCTCCCACAACATGAACGACGTACAAGCCGTCGCGGACGACATCGCCTGCCTCTACCTCGGCCGCATGGCCGCTCAGGTCGAGAAGTCTTCGGTGAGTTCCCAGCAGGTGGTCGAGCTCATCACGACAGGACGATCCGGGGACATTGGCCTTCGGCCCGAGACCGTGGGAGGTGCGGCATGAGCACGCAGTTCACTGACGTCGACGTGCCCGCTGCGGGAGACACGGGAGGGATCGGGCAGGCGGTCCGCGACTACTGGGCGCGCGTGCGCGGCGGAGACATCGGCTCCCTGCCCGCGGTCCTCGGGCTCATCGCCCTCGTCATCCTCTTCGGTGCCCTCGAAGGCTCGACTTTCCTCTCCATCTTCAACTTCGCCAACCTCATCAACCAGAGCGCAGCCATCATCGTCCTGGCAATGGGGCTCATCTTCGTGCTCCTCCTCGGCGAGATCGACCTCTCCGCCGGCTTCGCGGCCGGCACGTGCGCCGCCGTCCTCGCCGTCGCGCTCAACTCCTGGGGCCTGGCCTGGCCGCTCGCCCTCGTCATCGCCCTGCTCACCGGGTCGCTCATCGGCCTCGTCATCGGCCTCCTGGTCGCGCGGCTCGGCATCCCCAGCTTCGTGGTGACGCTCGCGATGTTCCTGGCCCTCCAGGGCGCCATGCTCCTCATCATCGGCGAGGGCGGCACCATCCCGATCCGCAGCGACGCGATCCTCGTCGTGATGAACGGCAACATGCCGGTCTGGATGGGCTGGCTCCTCGCCGTCATCATCGTCGCCGGTTTCGCGCTCAGCACCTTGCTCGGCATTCGCCGCCGCAAGAAGGCAGGCCTGTCGTCTGAGGCCATGAGCGTGTGGGCGGCCAAGGTGATCGTGCTCGGCGTCCTCATCTTCGGCGCGACGTACCTGCTCAACCAGGAGCGACAGCTGCCGACCGCCAAGAAGGTCATCCAGGGAGTGCCCTGGGTGGTCGTGGTGATCCTCGTCCTTCTCGTGGGCCTCACGTTCATCCTGCAGCGGACCGGCTTCGGCCGGCACGTCTATGCCGTCGGCGGCAATCGCGAGGCGGCGCGTCGCTCGGGCATCAACGTCAAGGGCCTCATGATCACCTGCTTCATCGCCTGCTCGACGCTGGCCGCGGTAGCCGGCGTCCTGCTGGCCTCCCGAGACAACTCCGTGTCGCCGACCACGGGCGGTGCGCAGACGCTGCTCTTCGCGGTCGGCGCGGCGGTCATCGGCGGCACGAGCCTCTTCGGCGGACGCGGCAAGATCCGTGACGCTGTCATCGGCGGCCTCGTGATCGCCGTCATCGCCAATGGACTCCCGCTGGTGACGCAGCAGTCGGGCATCCAGTTCGTGGTGACGGGCCTGGTCCTCCTCGTGGCGGCGAGCGTCGACGCGATCTCCCGACGGCGCGCCAACGCCACCGGGCGATAGCCGCGGCACGCACGTGACACCACTGTCAGGGGTCACCCAGGACGAGGTGCGGCGCGCCAACCTGTCCCTGGTCCTCACCCTGCTGCATCGGCACGGTGCCCAGTCGCGCTCGCAGATCGTGGCGACCACGGGCCTCAACCGCAGCACCGTCGGCGACCTCGTGTCGGAGCTCGTCGAGGCCGGGCTGGTGCGCGAGTCCGCGGGGGTGGGCGGTGGCGTGGGTCGCCCCTCGCTAAGGGTGGAGCCGGTGGCAGATGCGGCGACCGTCCTGGCCCTCGATGTGCGCGTTGAGCGCACCGTGGCAGCGGTCATCGGCCTCGGTGGCACGGTATTCGTCCGGCGAGAGCGGGCGCATGACATCCCCGACGAGCAGGCACTCATGTCCGAGGTGTGCGCGATCGCGCGCCAGGTCCTCGCCGAGGGCCCCGGCGTGCAGTCGTGGGTCGGCACCGGGGCAGGGGTGCCCGGCGTCGTGCGCACGCAGGACGGCCTCGTCCGCTTCGCCCCTAACCTCGGATGGGTCGATGCCCCCTTCGGGGAGCGCGTCGCGCAGGGGCTCGGGGGCAATCGCCCGGTGTCGGTAAGAAACGACGCGGACCTGGGCGTGCTGGCGGAGCACCTGCGAGGAGCGGCCCGCGACTCCGACACCGTCGTCTACCTCAGCGGTGATATCGGCATCGGCGGCGGGTTGCTCATCGACGGGCGCCCGCTCGTCGGCGCGGGCGGCTACGGCGGCGAGGTCGGCCACATGCAGGTCAATCCCGCGGGCCGGGTCTGCCGGTGCGGCGCGGTGGGCTGCTGGGAGACCGAGATCGGCTGGAATGCGCTGGCGCGAGACACCGGAGCCCCCGACGCGGAGGCGGCGTTCGCGCAGGCACTCGCGGGCGAGCCTCAGGCCCGGGCGGCCGTGCGGCGCGTGGCTGATTGGCTCGGCGTCGGGCTCGTCAACATCGTCAACGTGGTGAACCCGCAGGCGATCGTCCTGGGCGGCCATCTGGGCCGTGTCTACTCGATGGAGGGAGGCCGCATCGAGCAGCGGCTCGACTCCGCGCTTCCCGCACCGCGGGAGCAGGCGCGCATCCGGGTCGGGAGCCTCGGCACGGATGCGACCCTCGTGGGCGCGGGTGAGGTGGCCTTCACGCATCTGCTCGCCGACCCGGTCGGCGTGCTCGCGCGGCTGGAGCGCGCGAGCTAGGAGTGGGCTGCGGGCGGATCCAGGCGCACGACGCTGCCGCTGCGCGCTGACTCGGCGGCCGCCTCGATGACGCGCAGATTGGCCACCACGTCGCGCGGATCAACCGGAGGGGCCGACTCCCCGCGCAGGCTGCGCACGACTCCCGCGTAGTACTCCTGCCAGGCCCCGCGCGAGCGCTCCACGATCTGAGCCTCCGGCCCGTCGGCCCCGACGAGCCGCGCGACCGCGGCCTCGGGCTCGACGCCCCAGCCCGGATCGGTGGGGATGCGACCGGCGCGCAACGCGTCCTCCTGGGTGTCGAGCCCGGTGATCTCTAGGCCTCCCCGGGTGCCGAGGACGCGGAGCCGCGGCTCGATGAACGCCGACACCGAGCTGACGCTGAGGATGCTCACGGCACCCGACGTGTGCCACAGGAGCACTTGGGTGTCGTCGTCGGTCGTCATGCCCTCGCGCACGGCGCGCACGCTGGCGACGACGGCCTCCACCGGCCCGACCACGTGCAGGGACTGGTCGACGAGATGAGCGCCAAGGTCGTAGAGAAGGCCGGGCAGGTCCTCCGCGGATCCCTGCTCGCGCCAGCCGCCCTTCGGCGTGGGGCGCCACCGCTCAAAGCGCGACTCCCACCGGTGCACCCGGCCCAGGAGACCCTCGTCGATGAGGCGGCGCGCGGTGAGGATCTCGGAGTCCCAGCGCCGGTTCTGGAAGACATGGAGTTGCAGCCCCCGGGACTCGGCCATGTCGATGAGCTCGATGGCCTCGCGCGCGGTGCCCGCCAGGGGCTTGTCGACCACGACGGAGAGGCCCCGCTCGAGCGCGGCGCGGGCCTGCGGCACATGCGCCGAGTTGGCGGTCGCGACGACGACGAGGTCGTAGGCCGTGGGGTCGGCGAGCGCCTCCTCGGCCGTCGCCAGGATGCGCGCGTGCGGCAGGTCGGCGAGGGCCTGCGCCCTCCGCTCGGGGTCGGCCGTGACGACCGTGGTGACATCGAGGCCGGGCTCGGCGGCGATGAGAGGCGCGTGGAAGGTGCGCCCAGCGAGGCCGTAGCCCAGGAGGAGGACTCGGGACACGTCAGCCACGGGCCCGGCTAGCCCCAGTAGACGTAGACGAGGGTGCCCACGGGGATCTGGTCGAAGAGCCAGGACACTCCCTGCAGGTCGGCCACGTTGATACAGCCGTGCGAGCCGCCGCCGGGGTAGTAGCCGTTTGCCGCGAAGGTCGGGGAGTAGTGCACCGCCATGTCGCCATTGAAGAAGAGGGCGTAGGGCATGGGCGCGCGCGGCTGGTCAGGGCCGTTGATGCCGGACGTCGCGTAGCGGTCCCGGTACCAGACCCGGAAGCTGCCGGTCGGCGTCTCGAGACCGGGCACTCCGAAGCGCACGTCGAGGGTCTGCACGACCTTGCCCTTGTGGACGTAGCGCAGCAGCTTGGCGGTCTTATCGACGCACAGGACCTGCTTCTCCTTGAGGCAGGCCTTGGGAAGCTCGCCGACATTGCCGCCGACCTTGTCGAGCATCTTCCAGGTGTCCTTATTGACCTTGCCGGTGATCGGCAGGAAGAACTTCCGCTGGAACTGCTTCACCGCAGCGACGGTCGAGCGGCCGTAGAAGGAGTTATCGACCTCCTTCGTGCGCAGGTCGTAGCCGAGCCAGTCGAGCCGGTGCTGCGCCTTGGCGACCGAGTCGCCCCTGGCGTCGTAGGCGAGGGGCAGGTCGCCGGGCAGGGTGCTGGCGACGGCGGGAGAGATCAGGCCGAGCCCCAGGGCCAGTGCGGCAGCGGCCGCGAGAACGATGCGTGCCGCTCGCATGGGCCCTCCTCCTCGTGTGCGTGAGCACGGTACCCCGTGGTTGTCGGGGATGTCAGCGCCAGGGCCGAGGAATCAGGCAGGATCGTCGGATGACCGGAGAACTCACGGGCGAGGCCGCCCGCATGGCCCAGTGCGGGGACTATCGATTCGGGCCCGAGGAGGCCGGCCCCTGGTACCACTGGGGCCCCTACCTGGCCGAGCGCGGCTGGGGCACCGTCCGCGAGGACTACTCCGACAACGGCGATGCCTGGCGCTACTTCCCCTACGACCATGCCCGCTCGCGCACCTTCCGGTGGAATGAGGACGGCCTGCTCGGCATCTGCGACCTCCAGCAGGACATGACCTTGTCGCTGGCGTTGTGGAACGGACGGGACTCCCATCTCAAGGACCGGTTCTTCGGGCTCGATGGCTGGCAGGGCAATCACGGGGAGGACGTCAAGGAGTACTGGTGGTATGACGATGCCACTCCGTCTCACGCATGGCTGCGCGCGCACTACCACTACCCGCAAGGGGCCTTCCCCTACGAGCAGCTCGTCTCGGTCAATGGATCCCGGACGCGCCAGGACCCGGAGTTCGAGCTCATCGACACCGGGATCTTCGATGAGGATCGCTACTGGATCGTCGACGTCACCTACGCCAAGAACGATCCGACCGACATCTTCATGCGCGTCCGCATCACGAACGCCGGGCCGGAGAGGGACACCCTGCATGTCCTGCCGTCGATGATCTTCCGCGACACGTGGTCCTGGGGGAAGGGGCGTGCTATCCCGCAGTTCTCCGCGGACGCCGGGACCATCGTCATCGATCACCCGCGCATGGGGCGCTACCACCTCGATGCGGAGGTCTCCTCGAGCGGCGCGGCACCGGAGCCGCTCTTCTGCGACAACCGCACCAACACCGAGCGGGTCTTTGGGGTGCCACTGGCGGAGCCCTACCCCAAGGACGGCATCAACGACCATGTCGTGCACGGCCTGCCGACGGTGAATCCCGACCGGCAGGGCACCAAGAGCGCCTGGTGGTACCAGCTCGACGTCGACCCCGGCCAGACCGTAGAGCTGCGGCTGCGGCTGTGGTCGCCCAGCGATGGCGATCACCCGGATGATGGCTGGTCAGGACAGCGCTTCGACGACATCATGGCCCTGCGCGAGCGGGAAGCCGACGAGTTCTACGCGGGCCTTGCGCCCGCCGGCGCCAGCGACGACGCCAAGGACGTCATGCGACGAGCCTTCGCGGGGATGATCTGGTGCAAGCAGTTCTTCCGGTACGACGTCACCCGATGGCTCGAAGGCGACCCGGGGGAGCCTCCGCCTCCTCCGGGCCACAAGCGGAGCCGTAACTACCACTGGCGCAACCTCGACGCCTACGACGTGCTCTCTATGCCGGACTCCTGGGAATACCCGTGGTTTGCCGCATGGGACCTGGCCTTCCACACGGTCGTCTTCGCGCACATCGACCCCGAGTACTCGAAGTACCAGCTGATGCTCATGCTCCGCGAGTGGTACATGCACCCCAACGGAGCCCTGCCGGCGTACGAGTGGAATTTCGACGACATCAACCCGCCGGTGCACGCATGGGCGGCGATCCGCGTCTTCGAGATCGACGGATCCCGCGATATCGACTTCCTGGAGCGTGTCTTCCAGAAACTTCTCATCAACTTCACGTGGTGGGTCAATCGCGTCGATCGCGAGGGCAACAACGTCTTCGAGGGTGGCTTCCTGGGCCTCGACAACATCGGTCCGATCGACCGCTCGCAGTTGCCCGAGGGCTACATGATCGAGCAGGCCGATGGCACCGCGTGGATGGCTTTTTACGCGCTCATGATGATCCGCATGGCGCTGCGGATCGCCCCGCACGACGACGCTTACGCGCCAATGGCGCTGAAGTTCCTCGAGCACTTCGCCGACATCACCGACGGTATTGGCGACGTCGGCCTCTTCGACACTGAGGATGGCTTCTTCTACGACCAGCTCATCCGACCGGACGGTACTCGCGATCCCATCAAGGTGCGCTCGCTCGTGGGTGTGATCCCGGTCCTGGCCGGCGCCGTCATCGATCAGTCATCGAAGCTGGCGCAATCCCCGCGCTACCAGAGCCGCCTCGTCAACTTCCTGCGGCGCCACGGCATCGAGCAGCGCGGCAACGAGGTGACCGCGGGATTCATCTCGATGAAGGACTCCCCGGAGGGCCGCAAGGCTCTCCTCACCGTCGTCGACCCCGATCACCTGCGGCGCGTCCTCATGGAGGTCCTCAGCGAGGACTCCATGCTCTCGCCGTACGGCCTTCGATCGGTGTCCAAGCGCCTCGAGGGAGCGCCGTACCAGATCAATGTCGACGGGCAGGAGTACGGGATCGACTACGAGCCCGCCGAGTCGACGACACCGATCTACGGCGGCAACTCCAACTGGCGCGGCCCGGTGTGGTTCCCCATCAACCACCTCGTCATCGAGGCCCTGGAGCGCTATCACATGTACCTGGGCGACGACTTCCTTGTTGAGTGCCCGACCGGCAGCGGCACGATGATGAACCTGCGCGAGGTCGCCGACGAGTTGCGCCGTCGCCTGGTGTCCGTGTTCCTGAAGGGTCCGGACGGCGCGCGGCCGGTGTTCGGCGACAGCGAGAAGTTCCAGAAGGATGCCAGCTGGCACTCGCCGCTGTTCTACGAGTACTTCCACGGCGACACCGGCGCCGGGCTCGGGGCCTCGCACCAGACGGGGTGGACCGGCCTGGTCGCCGACCTCATCATCGGCCGCAAGGGCTAGGGCCGCTTCGATTGCGCGCCCGGCCCCGTTAAAGCCCCCGTCGCGTCACAGCCCCTGTCGCGTGACAGCCTCGCCCGCCGTTCTTTGGGCTGATCTGCAGGCTCATCCTGCGAATCAGCCCAAAGAACGGCTGGGAGAGGATCGACGGCGCGGATGTGCCTGGGGGATTAGCTGTGGATAGCGGTCGCCGAAGGCACGCAGCTTTCGCCACGCTGTGCGCGTGGAGCGAGGCCGGAGCATCGACGAGCGAGTTCGTGCCGTTGCATCGGCTCGGCATGGGGTCCTGACCGCCGAGGACGTGCAGAGCTTGGGAGTCAGTCGAGCGGCCGTGGCGACTCGGGTCAACGCGGGCGAGTGGGAGCGCTGCGGCCGGGTCTGGATTGTGAGGTCCGCGTCTACCGGGGGTGATCTGCAGACGGCGTGGCTCCTTCAGGCGAATGGGGCGCCAGAGGCAGTTGTGAGCGGGACTCTGGCTACTCGCCTCGCAGGCTGGGATCTTCCGGGTGACGATCGCATTCTTGTCCAGCCCGGGCATCAGCGTCTCCGCATCTCCGGCGCCACCGTCATCAGGCGGAGGGTCGAGAGGGCACTCAGGGGTCCCGCTGGCCTGCGGCTGTGCCCTCCCCTCGAAGGGCTTCTCGATGCATTGGCCAGCGCCGATGCAAGGGCTGCTGAGAAACTCCTTGACCGCGCACTGCAGCGTCACTACACATCCATTCGCGAGTTCACTCATGCGGTAGACGGTCGCTTGGGACGGGGATGCCGCGGGGCGACAGTCCTGCGCCACCTAGCCGAGAACGCGAGCAAGGGCACGCGATCCGAGGCCGAACGACGCTTGGCGGTGCTGCTCAAGCGCACAAGGACGGGCCCATGGATAGCCAATTACCCGCTCAGGAACGAGGTCGGCGACGTCGTGGCGGAGATTGACTTTGCGCTCAAGGAACTCCGCATCGCTATCGAAGTTGATGGACGCGCATTCCACTCCGATCGCAGCTCCTTCGAGCGTGATCGGCGACGGCAGAACCTACTGGTCCTTGGCGGCTGGTGTGTGTTGCGATTCACCTGGGAGCAGATCACGAGGGATCCCGAGGCGGTCATCGCCTGCATCGTCGCTGCAGTAGCTCAGCGAAGGCGTTCTTTGGGCTGATTCGCAGGCTCATCCTGCAATTCAGCCCAAAGAACGCGCATTCCGTGGCGATGAGAGGGACAGGACCGTGTCGCAGGGGTGCTCGGCAGCCTTGACCGAGATCGAGCCAATCTCGATGAAGGTCTAGGCTCCCTCGACGAGGTGCTAGGCGGTCTCGACGGGGCCGTCGGCCATCTCGAACCACCGCGGGCTCGACGACGCCGGGGGGTAGAACTCGGCGCGCTGGAGGATCATCGAGGGCCCGCTGCGCGCGGCGCCGTCCGCTAGGGCGCTGCGCAGGCCGTCGGCGTCGCGGACTTCCGCGAACGGAATACCGAACGACTGCGCGAGGAGCTGCCAGTCCGGGGTCACCAGATCGACACCTCGCTCGGCATGGCCGAAGACCTTCTGGTCGAAGCGCAGCATCCCGTAGCCGCCGTCGTCGACGACGACGAGAGTGATGGGCAGGTCC
>JBPCSL010000047.1:0-9340 GCA_051007175.1 Candidatus Nanopelagicales bacterium | reverse complement strand
AGTCGCCCCCGCGGACATCGCGCTCGTCGCCTGCGGTGTCGGTCCTGGCCCCTTCACCGGGCTGCGCGTCGGAATCGCGACGGCGCTCGCCTTCGGAGCCGCACGAGACATCCCCGTAGTCGGCGCATGCAGCCTCGATGTCATCGCCCGGGCCGCGGTGCGCGATGACCCTCGCGAGGTGTCCGTGCTCACGCGCGCGCGGCGGGCCGAAGTGTGCTGGGCGGCGTACGACGCAGCCGGTATTCGGCGGGCCGGCCCGCTTATCCGCCCCGACGGCGACAGGTTCGACGGCCGCTGCGTGGGGGACGCGGGTCCGGTCGAGACCATCGCCCACCCGCATGCGGCCGACCTCGCGGACCTGGTGCGCGAGCGCCTCGAGTCCGGGGAGCCGCTCCCGGGTGCCGTGCCGCTCCCGGAGGATGACGCGTCCGCCACGGGTGCCTCGTCGGCGGATGTCCTCGAGCGCCGTGCCCGGGACGGGCTCCTCCTGCTCCCGGCGCTCCCGATCTACCTGCGCCGACCCGATGCCGTGGCGCCGGCGTCCGTGGGCATTTCATGAGCGAACTGCGCGCGATGCGCTGGTGGGACATCGAGGAGGCCGTCGGCCTCGAGCAGGAGCTCTTCGGCGAGACGGCGTGGTCCGCAGGGCAATTCTGGAGCGAGCTCGCCCAGGCCAACAGGACCTATGTCGTCGCGGAGGACGCCCACCGCATCTGTGCGTATGGCGGCCTCATGATCGTGCCGCCTACGGCGGATATCCAGACGATGGCCGTGGCGCCGAGCGCGCAGCGACGAGGCCTGGCATCGCGGATCCTGGAGCATCTGCTCGGCGCGGCGGAGGCGGCCGAGTGCCGCCAGGTGTTCCTGGAAGTGCGCGCCGACAACGAGGCGGCCATCGCGCTCTACGAGCGGTTCGGCTTCGCGGTGATCGCCCGTCGCACGTCGTACTACGGCCCGGGGCAGGACGCGCTCATCATGCGGAGGGATGCGGCATGAACGACGCTCCGCTGGTCCTCGGCATCGAGACCTCCTGCGACGAGACCGGGATCGCCCTGGTCCGCGGCCGGACCCTGCTCGCCGATGCCGTGGCCTCGAGTGTCGACGAGCATCGTCGGTTCGGCGGTGTTGTCCCCGAGGTCGCCAGCCGCGCGCACCTGGAAGCGCTCGTCCCCACCCTCCGCCGCGCGTGCACGGAGGCCGGGGTGTCACTGGCCGACATCGACGCGGTCGCCGTCACCGCCGGGCCGGGGCTGGCGGGAGCCCTGCTCGTCGGCGTCAGCGCTGCGCAGGGTCTCGCGCTCTCCCTGGACCGGCCCCTGTACGGCGTGAACCACCTGGCGGCACACGTGGCGGTCGACCGCCTCGTCCATGGCGAGCTGCCGGAGCCTGCGCTGGCGCTCCTGGTGTCGGGCGGCCACACCTCCCTGCTGCGTGTCGACGACATCGTCTCGGACGTGACGCCGCTCGGCGCGACGCTTGACGATGCCGCCGGCGAGGCCTTCGACAAGGTGGCCCGGCTGCTCGGCCTGCCTTTCCCGGGCGGCCCGGCCATCGACCGCCTCGCTGCGGAGGGCGACGCCCGGGCCATCGACTTCCCCCGTGGGCTGGCGTCACCGCGAGACGACGCCGAGCACCACCACGACTTCTCGTTCTCCGGCCTCAAGACCGCGGTGGTCCGCTGGGTCGAGGCCTGCCGCCGCGATAGCCGGGACATCCCCATCGCCGATGTGGCCGCCTCCTTCCAGGAGGCGGTAGCGGACGTGCTCACACTCAAGGCGATCCGCGCGTGCCGGGAGCAGGGGATCGAGACGCTCGTGCTCGGTGGCGGCGTGGCGGCCAACTCGCGGCTGCGGGCGCTCGCGACCGAACGCGCGACCGGACTGACCCTGCGCATTCCGCCGCCGGGGCTGTGCACGGATAACGGCGCGATGGTGGCCTCCCTGGGAGTGGCCCTGGTGGAGCGCGAGGTGCTACCGACTCCGCTGGGCATCGGTGCCGATTCCTCCCTCCCGGTGGACGTCGTCCAGGTATGACGGAGGGCCCTGCAGTCCTGCGGAGGTATCGTCGACGCGCAGTGCGGCGACGGCATAGGAGGAGGCATGGCACTCTCGCGCTTGGGTGACCTCCTCGATTCAGGGCCGCACCCCCTCGACGGGGGCATGGCCACCGAGTTGGAGGCCCGGGGCCATGTCCTGGGCGACTCCCTGTGGTCCGCGCGGATCCTGGCCGACCAGCCTGAGGAGGTCGTGGCCGCTCACCGCGCCTACGTGGATGCCGGTGCTCGGGTGCTGGTGACGGCGAGCTATCAGGTCTCCCGCGAAGGGTTCGTCGCGGCGGGGAGGTCCGCCGGGCAGGCGGACGAGGCCCTGGCGAGCAGCGTGCGGCTGGCGCGCGAGGCCGCCGCGGGGCACGACGTCCTGGTGGCCGCCAGTGTCGGTCCCTACGGCGCGATCCTGCATGACGGCAGTGAGTACCGCGGGCGCTACGGGGTCTCCCATGATCGGCTGGTGGACTTCCACGGCGAGCGGCTCGCGGTCCTCGTTGAGGCGGACCCCGACCTGCTCGCGGTGGAGACCATCCCCGACCTCGACGAGGTGTCCGCCATCGTGGAAGCGCTCGCGGCGTATCCCGGGATGCCGGCGTGGGTGTCCTTCAGTTGTCGCGATGGGGTGTCCACGTGCGCGGGCCAGCCGATCGAGGATGCCATCGCCGTGGCCGCGGAAGCCCCGACAGTGCTCGCCGTGGGCGTGAACTGCACGGCCCCGGAGCATGTGGGCTCCCTGCTTCAGCGGATGTCGGCCGTGACCGACCTCAGTCTGCTGGCCTACCCCAATGCCGGTCAGGCCTACGACCCGGTGACGGGATGGCGTGGACCTGCGGACACCCGCGTGGACCTGGCGCGCGAGTGGGCCGCGATCGACGGCGTCCGCCTGCTGGGGGGCTGCTGTGGCGTGGCCCCGGACGGTGTCGCGCGGATCGCCGCGACGCTCAGGGGCTGACGGGCTCCACCTCGAAGGCCCGGGGGCCCTCGTCGCCGCGTATCCACGCGATCGTGACGGGGGCGCCCTGCCGCTGCGGGCGATGGCCCACCTGCGCGTCCATGTCGGCGGCCGCGAGGCCGACATCGCGCGTCTTCCACGTGACCGATCCGCGGTGGCGAAGGCGCTCCCGGAGCTCGGCAGCGTGGGCCGGCACTTCGTCGACGACGTGCCACGTGCGCGCGAGAACGGAAGGGCGAGGCACGGTGCTCGTGAGCCACGAGCCATGGTGGGACACGCGCGATGCCTCCAGTCGTGCGGCGAGCGCATCGACAAGCGACGCGCGGCGTACCGCGGGAGAAGGCTCGAGAAGGTACGTGCCGATGGCCTCCATGGAAGCGGTCGAGTGGTCCTCGTCGGTCACCGATTCGACGAGTCCGCGGGAGATCGCGGTGGCGCGTCGGCGGTTGCGAGCAAGCGGCGCGAACCACACGCAGGCTTCCACGAGCTCGCCGTCGCAGGCGATCCACTCGATCTCCGCATCGCCGGGGACATGTGCGGGGGACATTCCGGGGGCTGCCTTCGCCACGACGGGGAGTCGCGCGGAGAGCGCGACGACCCAGGGCCACGGCGGCGACCACTGGCGTGGGTCGGCCTCCGCAGGGGTGCGGGTGCCAGCGCGATTCGCGGGTCCGTCAGGCGAACGTCGTGCCGGATCGCAGAAGGCGGCGGCGCACCCGTCCAGGTCGACATCGGCGACGTCGGCGCATCGCACGCGCACGCGATCGGTCCAGGTCGCCGTGTTGAGTGACGCGGCGGCGGCGGTCCAGGGATCGCTCTCGATCGCCTCGACCTCGAAGCCGGCCTCGGCCAGGGCGAGGGAGTCGATGCCCAGGCCGCAGCCGAGGTCAGCGATCACGCCGTCAGTGGCCAGCCGCGCGCGCAGCGACCCGGCCCGGTGGCGGGCCACCACGGCCCGGGTGGCCTGCTGCAGGCCCGCGTCGCTGAGGATGAGGTCGTCGACCCACGGATCGAGTCGGCCTCGGGCTTGCTCGCGCAGCCGGGCCTGCGTTGCGCAGGCGGCCACGAGGTCGGGATCGGCGTCGGGGAACTGGCGGCGGAGCTGGGAGACACGGGCGAGCGGGTCGGGGGGCAGGGCTGCCAGGGCGGTCTCGAGGGCGCGAGCCTCGGCGGAGCGCAACCGCCCGGGCTCGACCACGGGGGGACCCTACCGGGGCGTGGGCGAGGAGGCTGGCACTCGAATTGACGGAGTGCTAATCGGGGCCCTACTCTGGTGCCTGGCACTCGACCGGCCAGACTGCTAGGCCGGGAGGGGGTCACTGGGTCAATCCGGCACCGCGACGACGGGGCGACCATCTCCATCCAACTCAACCCGGAGGACATCACCGTGTCGGTCTCCATCAAGCCTCTCGAGGACCGCATCCTCGTTCAGCCGCTCGACGCCGAGCAGACGACGGCTTCTGGCCTCGTCATCCCCGACACCGCGAAGGAGAAGCCCCAGGAGGGCAAGGTCCTCGCGGTGGGCCCGGGCCGTTTCGATGAGGACGGCGACAAGCGCATTCCTCTCGATATCAAGATCGGCGACGTCGTCATCTACTCGAAGTACGGCGGCACCGAGGTGAAGTACAACAACGAGGAGTACCTGATCCTCTCGGCGCGCGACGTGCTCGCCGTCGTCGAGAAGTAGTCAGCCCGCTCCACCCTGACGTGCGACGCCGGACCGGCATGACCGGTCCGGCGCGCGCGCAGGACACCGACTTCCCGTTAACCGAAGCGATCAGAAGGACCCTCCATGGCCAAGATTCTTGAGTTCGACGAGTCTGCTCGCCGCAGTCTCGAGCGCGGCGTGAACGCCCTCGCGGACACGGTGAAGGTGACCCTCGGCCCGCGCGGCCGCAATGTGGTCATCGACAAGAAGTGGGGTTCCCCCACCATCACCAATGACGGCGTGACCATCGCGCGCGAGATCGAGCTCGAAGACCCCTACGAGAACCTGGGGGCCCAGCTCGTCAAGGAGGTCGCCACCAAGACCAACGACATCGCCGGCGACGGCACGACCACGGCGACCGTCCTGGCCCAGGCCATGGTCAAGGAGGGCCTGCGCCAGGTGGCCGCCGGCGCCAATCCGATGTCCCTCAAGAAGGGCATTGATGCCGCTGTCACCGCGATGAACGACGCGCTCTCGCAGGCCGCCCGCGAGGTGCAGGGCCGCGAGGAGATCGCCCAGGTCGCCACCATCTCCTCCCAGGATGCCGAGGTGGGCTCGCTCATCGCCGACGCCTTCGACAAGGTCGGCAAGGACGGCGTGATCTCCGTCGAGGAGTCCAGCGTCGCCGAGATGGGCCTGGAGTTCACTGAGGGCATGCAGTTCGACAAGGGCTTCATCTCGCCCTACTTCGTCACCGATGCCGAGCGCATGGAGGCGATCCTCGAGGATGCCAACATCCTGCTCGTTCAGGGCAAGGTGTCGTCGGTCTCCGAGCTGCTCCCCGTGCTCGAGAAGGTCTCGCAGACCGGCAAGCCTCTCCTCATCGTCGCCGAAGACGTCGACGGCGAGGCGCTGTCCACCCTGGTGGTCAATCGCATCCGCGGCACCTTCGCCTCGTGCGCCGTCAAGGCCCCGGCGTTCGGCGACCGCCGCAAGGCGATCCTCCAGGACGTCGCGATCCTCACGGGCGCTCAGGTCGTCGCTCCCGAGGTAGGCCTCAAGCTCGACCAGGTCGGCCTCGAGGTGCTCGGGCATGCCCGCCGTGTCGTCGTCACCAAGGACGACACGACCATCGTGGACGGCGGCGGCGAGAAGCAAGCCGTGAGCGATCGCATCGCCCAGATTCGCCAGGAGATCGAGCGCACTGACTCTGATTGGGATCGCGAGAAGCTCCAGGAGCGCCTCGCCAAGCTGTCCGGGGGCGTTGTCGTCATCAAGGTCGGCGCCCACACCGAGGTCGAGCTCAAGGAGAAGAAGCACCGCGTGGAGGACGCTGTCTCCGCGACGCGCGCCGCGATCGATGAAGGCATTGTCGCCGGCGGAGGCACCGCGCTCGTGCACGCGAGCAAGGTGCTCTCGGGCGACCTCGGTCTTGACGGCGACCCCGCCACGGGCGTCGTGGTCGTGGCCAAGGCCGCGGTCGAGCCGCTGCGCTGGATCGCCGAGAACGCCGGTGAGCAGGGGTACGTCGTCGTGAGCAAGGTTGCGGAGCTGCCGTCAGGGCAGGGCCTCAACGCCGCGACGGGCACCTATGAGGACCTCATCGCCGCGGGCGTCATCGACCCGGTCAAGGTGACGAAGTCGGCGCTGACCAATGCCGCCTCCATCGCCGGGATGCTCCTCACCACCGAGGCTCTCGTGGTGGAGAAGAAGGACGAGGAGCCGGAGGCCGGGCATAGCCATGGCCACGGGCACCACGGCCACAGCCACTAGCCTTCAGGGCCATGCGCGAGGGGCCGGGCACCGCTTCCACGGAAGCGGCGCCCGGCCCCTCCGCCGTTCGCACGTGGGGTCCGCTCGTCACCCTGTGGATCGTCTGGGGCACCACGTTCCTTGGCACCTCGGCGATGGTGCAGACGATGCCGCCCCTCCTGGCCGCCGGTGCGCGCTACGCGATCGGCGGAGTCCTGCTTGCCGGCGTTCTCGTCGTCGTCAAGGGCCCGCGCGTACTCGCGATCACGCGACGACAACTCGGCACGACGGCCTTCGCCGGCGTCGGGATCATCGGCATCTGGGCGTCCCTCGTCGCGCTCGCCCTGCAGCACATCCCAGGTGGCGTGGCAGCCCTCATCGGGGCGACCGTGCCGCTGTGGGTCGTCCTGCTGCGAGTCATCTCGGGCGACCGCGTGGGCTGGCGCACCGCTCTGGGCGTGGCCGTGGGCATGGTCGGCGTGGCGGCGATGCTGCTCCCGGGGGGGATCGCCCCCCTGGCGGCCGAGAGTCCGGCCACCGTGGCGTTCTGGGCGGCGATGATGGTGGTGGCGAGCATGACCTACGCCTGCTTCTCCTGGCGGTCGCGCTCCCTGGACCTCCCGAGCAATTCACTGGTCACCACGGTCTACCAACTGCTCTGGGGTGGGCTCGCCATCATCCTCGTGGGGCTCGTCGTCCGGGAGGAGCCTGTCCTCACCGGCTACTCCGGCGTGAGCTGGGCCGGCTTCTGGTGGCTGGTCGTCGCCTCCATCATCGGCTACGGGGCCTATACGTTCCTGCTGCAGAACGTGCCGCTCTCCTTGGTCTCGACCTTCGCCTTCGTCAACCCTGTCGTGGCGGTCCTCCTGGGCTGGCTGCTCCTGGGCGAGCCCTTCACCCGGAGCGTGGTCATCGGCCTGCTGGTCGTGGTGACGGGCACCGCGCTCGTGGTCGTCGGTGAGGAACGGCGCGCGGGGTGACGATCACAGTCCGGCGCGGATGGCGCGAGCAGGAAGCTCCTGGCGACGCCGGGCACCGAGGAGCACGAAGAGCGAGGCGAGCTCGGCCTTGACCGTCGCGACCGACACGGACAGTTCCTCGGCGATCCTCGGGTTGGTCGCCCCCTCACTCACCAGCGCGACGATCTCGCGCTGACGCTCGGTGAACTCCGAGGGGCGGGCGATCTCGGGGGAGGCTTCCGGCGTCTCGCTGGAGATCCACAGGGCCAGGGCATTGCAGAGGGCGGTGATGCGCTGGCCCATGCCCCAGGTGGAGGCGGGTAGCGCGCGGTAGCCCAGGGTGACGGTCCCCACCGGCGCGCCAGCCCTGCGGAGGCGGTGCACGGAGAACGCCGAATTGCCGGAAATGCTTCGGCCGAGGGGAGCAGCGAGAGGGAAGGCGCGGGTGAGCTCGTCGCGGGTCAAGAGGAGGTCGCGACCGGACGCGAGTGCATCGGACATGGGTGTGCGCGTGTGCAGGCTCATCGTGGCCAGAGAGCGCGTGGCCTCAGCGGGGACCCCAGCGTGGGCCACGAGGAAGAGAGTCCCCTTGCGCCGGGCATGGACGAGCACGAGGGCGCAGGCGTCCTGCACGAGGTAACTCCCGAGAATGGCGCTGCCTACGGTGCCGTCCGTTGTCGCGGCCAGGTCCGCGAGCAACGTCGCGAGTGGATGCTCGTCGATGACGTTGCGGGATGGCACGTTGTTCATGGTATGGAGATGGGACGACCACATTGATATGCGAGAACAGTCAGATAGCCGCTCTGACCGGTGATCGGCTAGCAACCTTTCCGAAACATTGCGATGTCCCCCTCGCGGGCGCCTTGCGGTCGCGCGCGTTGTTACCGTCTTTCCGTGTTGCCGAACGCGCAGGCGCAGCGTGACCTGGAGACGCGCATCCGGCGGGCAGCTCCCTCGGAAGTCCACGTGGTGTTCGGTGGAGTTGCGGATTTTCCATGGCCACGTGACGGGGAGTCGCTGGAGCGGGCGTGCCTCGACGCGTGCGCATTGCTGTGGTCTCGCCCCGGGGCGGGCACGCGCCTGTGGGTGACCGCCGTGCCTGCGGATCCTGACGGGCCTGCGGCACTGGTGGTCGAAGATGACGGCGCCGAGGTCCCGGAGAGCACGTGGCGCGAGCACTGGGTCCCGAGGCTGGAGTCCCAATCGCGAGCGCTGTCGATCATGGGTGCCAGCGTGTCGGCAGGCTCGACTGAGGCCGGCACGTCGTACGTCATTGCCTTCTCGGTCCCGGAAAGCACGAAGCCCCACCCGGGTCACGGGTGAGGCCTCCTGCGTTCGTGGGACGTCAGACAGCGGCAGCGAGTCGACGACGCTGGTAGATCTCCTCGCGCTCGTCCTCGCTCATACCGCCCCATACGCCGTAGGGCTCGCGCACGGCCAGGGCGTGCGCCGCGCACTGCAGGAGCACGGGGCACCCGGCGCACACGGCCTTGGCTGCGCGCTCACGGGCCTCGCGGGCCGGGCCGCGCTCACCCTCGGGGTGGAAGAACGTGTCGGGGTCCTCGCCGCGGCACGCTCCGCGCAACTGCCAGTCCCAGGTGTCCGCGTTCGGCCCGGGGAGCCGGGATACATCTGCCATGGGGGTCCTCCTGCCCGTGGGGAACGTCCTGGACCGACACTACAAAACGCGCCAGACCTGGGTCAAGTGCCAAAGATGAACAATTTATGACTAATTTTGTCGTGAGGGCCCCGCCAACCCTCCGGGCCGTCGGCCCTGCGGCTCGAGATGCGCTGTGGGCGGATCGGCCAAGAATGGGGGCATGCCTGGGTCGGACCTCCCCGTGGAGCCTCTCGCCGAGCCTCTCGGCCTCACGGTGGCGGCCGTGGCCCGGCGCCTGGGCGTGGCCCCGGCCACCCTGCGGACCTGGGATCGCCGCTATGGCGTCGGCCCTACCGAGCACGCGGCGGGATCGCACCGGCGC
>JBPCSL010000046.1:0-40135 GCA_051007175.1 Candidatus Nanopelagicales bacterium | reverse complement strand
GTCACGCCCGCCTGATAGGTGCTCGTGACGTTCTGGTCCGACGGAATCGGCACGCCGATGATCATGCCGCCCGCGGCCTTCACGTCGGTGACGTAGACGATGCCGGCGTCCGCCTCGTCCGCCTCGACCTTGGCGAGCACCGCGCGCACGTCTGGCTCGAGGCTCACCGGCCTGACGGTGAGGGAGTTGGCGTCGAAGAGCTTCTGGGCGGCGACCCCGCACGGGACCTGCTCCTCGCACACCACGACCTTCACCCGGGTCAGGTCGGCCAGCCCCGTGACGCCGGCGGGATTGCCCGGGGGCACGGCGATCTCGAGGGAGTTGGCCGCGAAGTCCGAGACCCCCGTGACGACGCCTTCGCTTGCGAGGGGATCCATCGAGGTCTTGCCGGCGGACGCGAAGACGTCGAGGGGAGCACCTCCGCGGATCTGCTCGGCGACGGCACTGCTCGCGGCGAAGGAGAACGTCACGCTGATGCCGGTCGCCTTCGTGAACGAGTCGGCGATGACCGCGAAGACATCGGTGAGGGACGAGGCGGCGCCCACCGTGATCGTGGTGCTCTCACTTGACGACGAGCTCGACGAGTCCGACGAGCCTGACGAGCAGGCCGTGCCGGCGAGCGCGATCGATGCGATGACGGCCAGGGCCGCCAGGGTCCGTGTCCCTCTCATGCGCCGGGGACCTCCACTCCCACGTTGGTGGCCTTCACGGTCGCGATGGCCAGTGATCCGGGCTCGAGGCCAAGCTCGTCGACGGCCTCGGCGCTCAGCAGCGACACGAAGCGATGCGGCCCCGCCTGGATCTCCACCTGGGCCATCACGGTGTCGCGCACGACCCGGGTGACGACCCCGGCAAAGCGGTTGCGCGCGGACCGGCCCACGATGGGCGCCGTCTCGGCGGGGAGCGGGGCGGCCGTCTCCTGCAGCAGCCGGGCCACCTCCGCGCTGTCCACCACCTGTCGCCCGCCGGAGTCCGAGGTCGAGGCCAGCCGCCCCGCCTCGATCCAGCGGCGCAGGGTGTCATCGCTCACGCCGAGGTACTCGGCCGCCTCAGAGATCCGCAAATGAGTCATGAATGGGGATTCTAGACCGCAAATGCGGAAAGGGCGAGCGATTGACCTCTCATATGCTGCGACCGACGCTCCCAGCGGTCCCGGTGGTTGCCCCTCGCCTCGGGTCGGCGTACCCTCGGGCGGCTCACCCGGCCGCCTGGTCGGGAGGAAGTGAGGGGGTCCCATGGCCACCGGCAAGAAGGCCGCACCCGCCAAGAAGGCGACACCGGCGAAGAAGACCGCCCCCGCCACGCCCGCGAAGAAGGCTGCCCCCGGGAAGAAGGCGGCACCGGCGAAGAAGGCCGCGCCCGCCAAGAAGGCGGCCCCCGCCACTCCAGCGAAGAAGGCCGCCCCCGCCAAGCCGGCGGCTCCGGCGAAGAAGGCCGCCCCCGCGAAGAAGGCCGCCCCCGCGAAGTCGGCGGCTCCGGGGAAGAAGGCCGCCCCGGCGAAGCCCGTCGCCCCAGTGAAGAAGGCGGCGCCCGCGAAGAAGAAGCTGGCGGTCCGGGAGGACGAATCCCCGTGGACCCCCGCGGAGATCGCCGAGGTGAAGAAGGAGCTGCAGAAGGACGTCGTCCGCCTGCAGGAGGAAATCAAGATCACCGAGGCCGATATCGCCGAGCTCGTCGCCGACTCGGGGGACGGAGCGGGTGACGACCAGGCCGATGCCGGCAGCAAGACCTTCGAGCGCGAGCACGAGATGTCCCTGGCCAACAATGCCCGCGACATGCTCATGCAGACCGAGCGCGCGCTCGAGCGCATCGCCAACGGCACCTACGGCATCTGCGAGTCGTGCGGCAACCCGGTCGGCAAGTACCGCTTGCAGGCGTTCCCCCGCGCGACCATGTGCCTCGCCTGCAAGCAGATCGAGGAGCGCCGCGTACTCTGACGGGATGACGAATCCCGAGGGTGACGCCACCGTCACGCAGGCGCGTCCGCGCCTCATCTGGGTGACGATCCTGGTGGCGCTCGGGGTGATTGCCATCGACCAGGTCACCAAGGCCCTGGCCCTGGCCTACCTCCGGCCGCGGATCCTCGCGGGCGAAGGCCCCGTCGATCTCCTGGGCCCTGTCCTCAAGCTCACCTACACCGAGAACACCGGGGCCGCCTTCAGCATGGGCACGGGGTTCACCTGGATCTTCGCGGTCATCGCGGCCATCGTGGCCGTGGTGATCCTGCGCACGGCGACTCGCATCGGCAGCGTGTGGTGGGCGGTCGCGCTGGGTGGGCTGCTCGGCGGGGCTGTCGGCAACCTCATTGATCGCCTCGTGCGCCCTCCGGGGATCGGCCAGGGCTTCGTCGTGGACTTCCTGCAGCTGCCGAATTGGCCGGTCTTCAATTGCGCCGACATGGCCATCGTGGGCTCCGCGATCCTCATGGTGATCCTCACCCTGCGGGGCGTCGAACTCACCGGCAAGGCACCCGCCAGCAATGCCTGAGGCACGCCGTCTCCCCGTCCCGGAGGGACTCGCGGGGGAGCGCGTCGATGCGGGCCTGGCGCGTCTGCTCGGAATGTCCCGCAGTGCCGTGGCTGACCTCATCGCCATGGGCTCCGTGACCATCGATGGCTCGCCGGCCGCGAAGTCCGATCGCCTCGCCGAGGGGCAGTGGCTCGAGGTGACGCTGCCGGAGCCCCCGGTCGTCCGCGAGCCGGAGCCCGTCGAGGGCATGCTCATCGTCCACGACGACGATGACCTCGTCGTCGTGGACAAGCCGGTGGGCGTCGCGGCCCACCCGAGCCCGGGCTGGGACGGACCCACGGTGGTGGGAGGGCTCGCGGCCGCCGGCTACCGGATCTCCACCTCCGGGGCCGCGGAGCGTCAGGGGATCGTGCACCGGCTCGACGTGGGCACCACCGGTCTCATGGTGGTGGCGAAGAGCGAGTCGGCGTACCGGGATCTCAAGGAGCAATTCCGCGATCGCACGGTGGACAAGACCTATCGCGCCATTGCGCAGGGGCACCTCGACCCGCTGAGCGGCACCATCGACGCTCCCATCGACCGGCACCCGACCGCCGACTATCGCATGGCAGTGGTCGCCCAGGGCAAGCCCAGCGTGACGCACTACGACACTCTCGAGGCCTTCCCCTACGCGAGCCTGCTGGAGATTGACCTGGAAACCGGCCGCACGCACCAGATCCGCGTGCACATGTCGGCCATGCGCCACCCGCTCGTCGGGGATCTCACCTACGGCGCCGACCCCACGCTGGCGGAGCGCCTGGGGATGTCGCGCCCGGCCCTGCACGCGGCGCGCCTCGCCCTGACCCATCCGGCGACGGGGGAGCGGCTCGTCTGGGTCTCGCCCGACCCGCCGGACTTCGCCGAGGCTTTGCGACGCCTCGCCGACGCGGCCTAGGCTCGTTCCACGTCCACGATCCGGGAGTCCGTATGCGCCGCACCGTCCTCGCCCTGTCCGCCGCCGCCCTGGCCCTCGCGGGAGCTGCCGCCGCCGCGCCCGCGGCCTCGGCGAACATCAACTGCGACCTGTGCGTGCCTGCGGTCGGCGTCGTGGCGTCGCCCTCCCCGTCGGGCACGTCGATGACGACGTTCCGCATGGACTACAACACGTGGCGCGCCATGTCGCGCGCGGGCGTCGGCTTCTACGGTGGTGACCCCGCCGGCGGCACTCTCGTCTCCCCGGGCCGTCCCGCCATGGAGATGCCGGTCAAGGCCTTCATGGGCGGCGTGGCCACGCACGACGGAGACCTCACGTTCCTGCGCGCCGATTCGATGTACTTCCGGACGGTCGTGCTCGACAACGTCACCTTCGACTTCAACAAGAAGAAGGTGACGGCCCGCGTCTACGCCTCCGACACCGACCTCGGCAAGAAGGCACTCTTCTCCCTCTCCCACGTCAAGGTGGACTCGGGCATGTACAACTTCACTCTCAAGCTCACACCGGATGGCGCGGCCACGCTCAACTCCAGCCTCAACGTCACCGTCTTCAGCGCAGGACAGCGCGTCGCGGCGGGCATGACCATGTCGATGCCCATGTCCGGCTCCTGAGGCCGACGACGCTCACCGCCTGAGACAGGCGGGACGCCTGGGACGCAGGGCGCCCCAGGCCCTCCCGGCGGCGCGTCGGGCCGACCCGGGGGTCGGACCGGCGGCATAGGGTGGGCCGGTGACCACGGGCGGCTCGGGCGGCGACTTCGTCCACCTCCACGTGCACACCGAGTACTCCATGCTCGACGGCGCGAGTCGCCTCGACCACCTCATGTCGGCGGCGGCCGAGCAGGGCATGCCGGCCATCGCGATGACCGATCACGGCACTCTCTACGGTGCCTACGACTTCTACACCGCGGCCAAGTCCGCGGGCATCAAGCCGATCATCGGGCTCGAGGGCTACTACGCGCCGCAGGGGCGCTTCGAACGCCGCGCCTTCGACTTCGGTGGCGGCTATGACGAGGGCGTCGGCGAGGATGGCGCCGGCGGGCGCGGCACCCAGAGCTACACGCACATGACGCTGTGGGCCCAGGACACCGCGGGCATGCACAACCTCTTCCGGCTGGCATCGCTGGCCAGCCTTGAGGGCTACTACTTCAAGCCGCGGTTCGACCGGGAAGTCCTCGAGACCTACGGCGCGGGGCTCATCGGCACGACTGGATGCCCCTCTGGCGAGGTCAACCGCTGGCTCCAGGCCGGCAATTTCGACCGGGCCCTGCAGGCGGCCGCCGACATGCGCGACATCCTCGGGGCCGGCAACTACTTCTGCGAGGTCATGGACCACGGCCTCGCGATCGAGCGGCGCTTCCGCGAGGACCTTCTCCGCATCGCCCGGGCCCTCGACCTTCCCCTGGTGGCCACCAACGACCTGCACTACGTCAACGCCGCCGATGCCGACACTCACGACGTGCTGCTGTGCATCGGGACCCGCACCACGATGGACGATCCGAAGCGCTTCCGGTTCGACGCACGCGACTTCTATCTCAAGACATCGGCTGAGATGCGCGATGTGTGGCGCGAGCTGCCCGAGGCCTGCGACAACACGCTCCTCATCGCCGAGCGCTGCGATGTCACGTTCAACGAGGGTGCCAACCTGATGCCGCGCTTCCCGGTCCCCGCGGGCGAGACCGAGGAGTCCTGGCTGGTGAAGGAGGTCGATCGCGGCCTCGCGCGACGCTATCCCGAGGGCGTGGGCGACGATGTCCGCGCGCAGGCGGCCTATGAGCTCGGGGTCGTCACCCAGATGGGCTTTCCTGGCTACTTCCTCGTCGTCGCCGACCTGGTCCGCCACGCCAAGGACAACGGCATCCGCGTGGGCCCGGGGCGCGGCTCGGCCGCGGGCGCCATGATCGCCTACGCCCTGGGGATCACCGACCTCGATCCGATCAAGCACGGGCTGCTCTTCGAGCGCTTCCTCAACCCCGAGCGCATCTCCATGCCCGATATCGATATCGACTTCGATGAGCGCCGCCGCGCCGACATGATCCGCTACGCCACCGAGAAATACGGCGAGGAGCGGGTGGCGCAGATCGTCACGTTCGGCTCGATCAAGGCGAAGGCCGCCATCAAGGATGCCGCGCGCGTGCTGGGCTACCCTTATGCGCTCGGCGACCGCATCACCAAGGCGATGCCGCCATCCGTGATGGGCAAGGACATCTCCCTCGCGGGAGTCTTCGACAAGGCCCATGCCCGCTACGGCGAGGCCTCGGAATTCCGCACCCTGTACGAATCCGATCCCGATGTCGCCAAGGTCGTCGACACCGCGAAGGGCTTGGAGGGCCTCAAGCGCCAGCCCGGCGTGCACGCCGCGGGCGTCATCCTGTGCCGCGAGCCGCTCATGGACGTCATCCCGGTGTGGCGTCGGGAGCAGGACGGGGCCGTCATCACCCAGTTCGATATGGGCGCCTGCGAGGCCCTCGGCCTCCTCAAGATGGACTTCCTCGGCTTGCGCAACCTCACGGTCCTCGACGACTGCCTCGAGAACATCCGCGTCAATCGCGGCGAGACTGTGGTCCTCGAGACGCTGGCGCTCGCCGACGGACCGACGTTCGAGCTGCTGTCGCGCGGCGACACTCTCGGCGTCTTCCAGCTCGACGGCGCACCCATGCGCGCGCTGCTGCGGTCGATGCAGCCGGACTCCTTCGAGGACATCTCAGCGGTGCTCGCCCTCTACCGGCCGGGTCCCATGGGCGCCAATGCCCACAACGAGTACGCCGATCGCAAGAACGGCCGCAAGCCCGTCGTGCCCATCCATCCGGAGCTGGCGGCCCCGCTCGAGGAGATCCTCGGCGACACCTACGGCCTGATCGTCTACCAGGAGCAGGTCATGGCCATCGCCCAGAAGGTGGCGGGCTACTCGCTCGGCAGTGCCGACCTCCTCAGGCGCGCCATGGGCAAGAAGAAGAAGGAGATCCTCGACAAGGAGTACGTGCCGTTCCGTGAGGGGATGGTCGCCAACGGCTTCTCCGACGGGGCGATCCAGACGCTGTGGGACATCCTCGTGCCCTTCTCCGACTACGCCTTCAACAAATCGCACACCGCCGGCTACGGCCTGGTGTCCTTCTGGACGGCGTACCTCAAGGCGAACTTCCCGCAGGAGTACATGGCCGCCCTGCTCACCTCGGTGAAGGACGATAAGGACAAGTCGGCGGTCTATCTCAATGAGTGTCGTCGCATGGGCATCAAGGTCCTCCCGCCCGACGTCAACGATTCCGATTTCGACTTCACCCCTCGCGACGGGGACATCCGCTTCGGGCTCTCGGCCATCCGCAATGTGGGCGCCAACGTCGTGGAGTCGATCATCGCCACCCGCAAGTCGCATGGGCGCTTCGGCGACTTCATGGACTTCATCGACGCCGTCGATGCCTCGGCGTGCAATAAGCGCGTCGTGGAGAGCCTGGTCAAGGCCGGGGCCTTCGACTCCCTGGGTCACACGCGGCGCGGCCTCGTCGTGATCCACGAGCAGGTGATCGACTCGGCCATCGACCTCAAGCGCGCGCAGGCCGTGGGTCAGTTCGACCTCTTCGGAGGGCTGGGCGACGAGGCTGCCGACAACGGCCTGCGCATCACGCCCGACGTGCCGCTGGGGGAGTGGGAGAAGGGCGTCCTCCTCGCGCACGAGCGCGAGATGCTGGGCCTGTACGTCTCGGATCATCCGCTCTACGGCATCGAGCAGTTCCTCGCCCAGTCGACGGACTGCTCGGTGGCCCAGCTGCACTCCGGTGACCGGCCGGAGGGCCAGGTCGTCACGGTGGGCGGGCTGGTGACGGCCGTGCAGCGCAAGACCACCAAGCAGGGTTCCGTCTGGGCCATCGTCACCCTGGAAGACCTCGACGGTGCGGTCGAGGTGATGGTGTTCCCCCAGACCTACGTCGCCGCCGGCACGCTGCTCGTGGAGGACGCCGTCCTCCTCATCCGCGGGCGCATCGACCGGCCCGACGAGGATGCCGCACGGCTGGTGGCCATGGAGATCATGCAGCCGGATGTGAGCCAGGCCGACACCGGTCCGGTGCGACTCACGATGCCGGCTGCGCGGTGCATCCCTCCCGTGGTGGAGCGGCTCAAGGAGATCCTCGCCGTCCATCCCGGAACGACAGAGGTGCACCTGCACCTGGCGACCGCCGATCGCACGACGGTCCTCCGGCTCGACGACCGGCTCCGGGTGACGCCGAGTCCGGCGCTCTACGCCGACCTCAAGGCACTGCTCGGCCCGCATTGCCTGAGCTGATCGGCATACCCTCCTTCCATGACCCGACGAGCATGGGCCGCCCTCGCCATTGCCCTGGTGAGTTGCCTCGCCCTGGGGGCGATACTCGGCGTCATGTGGGAGCGGCTGGCGCCGCGCGTGGAGCTCTTCGTGGCCGCTGATGGCAAGGCCTATCCGCAGACCTTCCAGCCCGAGGGCTATATGACCGACGACGGCATCGCCGCCGCACTGTGCCTCGTGGGCGGGCTGATCGTGGGCGTGCTCACCGTGGTCGTCCTGCGCCGTGTCCGGTCCGACCGCGACCACGCCCTGCGCGCCTCCCTCCTCGTCGCCGTGCCGCTGGGAGTGGTGGGCGCGGCCGCCATGTGGTTCGTGGGCACCCGACTGGGCGGCTTCGACCTGGCCCAGGCCCTCGCGCAGTACTCCGATGGCGACACGCTGTCGGCTCCGTTGCGGCTGCGGATGCCGGGAGTCCTGGTGCTCTGGCCCGCCATGAGCGCTCTCGTCGTCTTCGCCGTAGCGCTCGGCGCGTGGGTGCGGGACCGGTCGGAGTCCTGAGGCGCCGACCGCCTCAGGGTGCCGAGATGGCAACCACGCGCGCCTCGGTGAGGCGCGCGAGATCCTCCGGAGAGAGCTCCACGTCGAGACCGCGACGGCCGGCCGACACGTAGACGGTGGGGAAGTCCTGTGCGCTGGCGTCGATGACGGTCATGCTCGTCGTGCGCTGGCCGAGGGGGGAGATGCCGCCGGCCACGTAGCCGGTGAGTCTCTCGGCCGAGGCGACCGCCATCATCCGAGCCCGCTTGCCGCCGACCGCCGCGGCAAGTGCCTTGAGATCCAGCGAGCCCGCGACGGGGACGATGGCGACGACGGCGGAGCCGTCCACCTCGGCGACCAGGGTCTTGAAGACACGCCCTGGATCGATCCCGAGGGCCTGCGCCGCCTCGATGCCGTAGCCGCGCACCGCGGGGTCGTGGACGTAGGCGTGGACGTGGTGGACGATCCCGGACTGCGCGAGCAGGACGAGGGCAGGTGTGCCCGCACCGGTCCGCTTCGCCATCGTCGTCCCTCGCCATCAGTTGGGCGAGGGCTCCTCGCTCATCATGTCGACCGCGGGCAGCGAGGGCAGGGCGGAGATGATCGCGGTCTCCCGGCGGAGGAAGGCCAGCTCGGCCCGCAGGCGCGCGACATCCGAGGCGGCCTCCAGGAACTCCTGACGGCTCGGCAGATCCGTCACGACGGCGGCCGCGACCAGGTAGGACAGCACGCGCGGGTCATCGGGGAGCTCGGTGTCGTCGTCGGCGAACATGGAGCGGTACTCGACGAAGCTGTCCGTCACGGCGTGGGCGACCGCCTCAGGACTGCCGCCGCTGTCCTCGGGGAGATCCTCGACATCGGCGTGCAGGTAGGGCTTGTCGTCGCGGACACCCACGATGCGGAAGCGGTCCGTGCCCACGGTCACGAGCTCGAATCGTCCGTCACCCAGGGGCGTGATCTCGCGGATCGAGGCGATCGTGCCGACCTCATGGATGGAGGGGGTGTCCGCTCCCACCTCGCGACCCTGCCGAATCGCGACCACGCCGAAGGCGCGCTCGTCCTCCGGAAGCTCCTGCAGATCCGCCACCATGCGCCGATAGCGGGGCTCGAAGATGTGCAGCGGCAGGACCAGGCCGGGGACGAGGACCGTCCCCAGGGGGAACAGGGGGATCCGCCGCCGCTCGGGTGGTGGGACTCGACCGTCCGTCACGCCCGCAGGCTAGACCTAGAATCACGGACATGCTGAGGCGCATCGACCTGCGAGGGTCTGCCGCGGACCCGAGGTCGACACTGCCGCGGGCCGCTGTCGACGTGGAGCAGGCGACCGCCGCCGTCCTCCCCATCATCGGTGACGTCCGGGAGCGCGGGGCCGCTGCCGCCCTGGACTGGACCGAGCGCCTCGACGGGATCCGGCCCCCGCACCTGAGGGTGCCTGCCGCCGCGATCGAGGAGGCAGTGGCCGGGCTCGATCCCCGCGTGCGGGATGCCCTCGCCGAGTCCATTCGGCGCGCGCGCCTGGTGCATGCCGACCAGCGGCGCACCGACGTGACGACGACCGTGGTGCCCGGAGGCACCGTCACCGAGCGCTGGGTGCCCGTGCGCCGCGTGGGCCTCTATGTTCCCGGGGGTAGGGCGGTCTATCCCAGCAGCGTCGTGATGAACGTCGTACCCGCGCAGATCGCCGGCGTGGAATCCCTGTGCGTGGTGTCGCCGGCGCAGCCCGACCATGGGGGGCTCCCGCACCCGACCATCCTGGCGGCCTGCGGACTGCTCGGCGTCGACGAGGTGTACGCCGTGGGAGGGGCTCAGGCGATCGCGATGCTCGCCTTCGGCGCCGATGTGCCGGGAGCGCCGCGGTGCGAGCCGGTCGACATGGTGACCGGACCGGGCAACATCTGGGTCACCGCGGCGAAGCGCGCTCTCAAGGGCGTCATCGGGATCGACTCCGAGGCCGGTCCGACCGAAGTCGCCATCCTCGCGGACGACTCTGCCGACCCGCGGCATGTGGCGGCCGACCTCATCAGTCAGGCGGAGCACGACACGCTCGCCGCGGCCGTCCTCGTGACCACCTCGCCCGAGCTCGCTGACGCCGTCGACGCGCAGTTGCAGGCCCAACTCGCCACCGCGAAGCACGTGGATCGCATCGCGGAGGCGCTCTCGGGGACGCAGAGCGGCATCGTGCTCGTGCGGGACCTCGAGCAGGGGCTCAGCGTGGTGGATGCCTACGCGGCCGAGCACCTGGAGATCCACACGCGCGACGCGCGCGCCGTGGCCCTGCGCGTCCGCAACGCGGGAGCGATCTTCGTCGGCACGCACGCACCGGTGTCCCTTGGCGACTACTGCGCGGGCTCCAATCACGTGCTGCCCACGGGTGGCTCGTCGGTGCACTCCTCGGGCCTGTCCGTGCAGACATTCCTGCGGGGCATCCATATCGTCGACTACGACGCGGACGCCCTCGCGGGGGTTGCCGACCATGTTGTCGCCCTCGCCCTCGCCGAGGACCTGCCCGGGCACGCCGCGGCGATCACGGTGCGAGACGCGGACTGACAGACGCCATGTCCTACGACGCCCCTCGCCGGGACGATCTGCGCGGACTCGTGCCCTACGGCGCTCCGCAGATCGACGTTCCGGTGCGCCTCAACACCAATGAGAACCCCTACGCGCCCTCGCCGCAGCTCGCGACGGATGTCGGTCGCGCCGTCGCGGCGGCAGTCGCGGGTCTGCATCGCTACCCCGACCGCGAGGCCTGGTCCCTGCGCGAGCGGCTCGCCGACTATCTCGCCGAGGAGTCCGGTGTGCGCGTGCCGCCCAGTCAGCTGTGGCCGGCCAACGGCTCGAACGAGGTGATGCAGCACATCTTCGGCGCCTTCGGTGGACCGGGACGCACGGTGATGGCCTTCAGCCCGACCTACTCGATGTACGAGCAGTACGCGCGCGACACCTTCACCCGCTTCGTGTCGGTGAGGCGCAATCCGGACTTCACCCTCGATGCGGTGACTGTCGTGGCGGCCATCCTGGGCGGCTCGCCGGACATCGTCATGCTGACCTCGCCCAATAATCCGACCGGCACCGCCCTTCCCCTCGAGGTCATCACGGCAGCCTGCGCGACGTCCACGGGCATCGTGGTGGTCGACGAGGCCTACGCGGAGTTCCGCAGGCCGGGCACCCCCAGTGCCCTGCTCCTGCAGGAAGCCCACCCCAATCTCGTGGTGACGCGCACGATGAGCAAGGCATTCGCTCTCGCCGGGGCGCGGCTGGGCTACGCGATCGCGCACCCTTCGGTCATCGAGGCGCTCCGCGTCGTGCGGTTGCCCTACCACCTGTCGAGCATCACCCAGGCCGTGGCGGAGGTCGCCCTGGAGCACGCGCAGGACCTGCTGTCCAAGGTCGACCTGTTGCGAGCGGAGCGCGACGCGCTCGTGTCGTGGCTGCGCGAGTCAGGACTCCAGGCGATCGACTCCGATGCCAACTTCGTGATGTTCGGCGTCTTCGCCGATCGCCGCCGCGCCTGGGAGGCGCTCCTGGATCGCGGCGTCCTCGTCCGCGAAGTGGGTCCCGAGGGATGGCTGCGCGTCACCATCGGCACGCCCGAGGAGAACGTCGCCTTCCGCACCGCCCTGGCCGAGGTCGTCGGCGAGCAGGGCATGATGTCTGCTCCGCGAGGGTGAGGGGGCGAGATGGGCCGCCATGGCCGGGTCGAGCGATCGACCAAGGAGAGCCGAGTCCTGGTCGACATCGACCTCGACGGGGCCGGGGCTTCGACGGTGTCCACCGGCGTGCCCTTCTTCGATCACATGCTGGCGCAGCTGGCCAAGCACGGCGGCTTCGATCTCACCGTGGAGACGGCGGGCGACCTCGAGGTCGACGCCCACCACACGGTGGAGGACACCGCGCTCGCCCTGGGTACGGCCTTCCGCGAGGCCCTGGGGGAGGCGGTCGGCACTCGTCGTTTCGGTGATGCGCTCGTGCCCTTGGATGAGTCCCTGTGCCAGGTCGCCGTCGACCTCTCCGGCCGTCCCTACCTCGTGCACGAGGAGCCCGAGATCGTGGAGCTCATCGGGAGCTACGACACGACACTCACGCGGCATATCTTCGAGTCCTTCGTTGCGACCGCGCAGATCACCCTGCACGTGCGCGTGCTCTCCGGACGCAATGCGCACCATGTCGTCGAGGCCCAGTTCAAGTCGGTGGCCCGCGCGCTGCGCGACGCCGTGAGCCTCGATGCGCGCGTGCTCGGTGTCCCCTCGACCAAGGGCACCCTCTCCAGTCGTGCCTCGGCGGAGTCCTAGCCATGCAGTGGACCGTCATCGCGCTGCTGGCCCTCGCCGGCTTCCTTGTCGGGGGCGCCTATTCCTTTTTCAAGCAGAAGCGGCGCAATGCCGCGATCGTGCTGTCGATCCTCGCGGTGATGTCCGTGGCCGCGGCCTTCCTGTGGGCATGGGAGCCCGTGTGACATCGGTAGTCGTCCTCGACTACGGGTCCGGCAACCTTCGCTCGGTGCAGCGAGCCCTCGAGCGGGCGGGCGCGGACGTGGACGTCACGGCCGACCCGGATGCGGTCGACCGGGCGGATGGGCTGGTGGTGCCCGGCGTCGGGGCATTCGCCGCCTGCATGGACGGCATCCGCGCGGTCGATGCGCCTCGGCTCATCGACCGACGGCTCAGTGGCGGTCGCCCGGTCCTCGGCATCTGCGTCGGGATGCAGGTGCTCTTCGCCCAGGGAGTGGAGCACGGCGTCACCGTGGAGGGGCTCGGCGAGTGGCCGGGCACCGTGGAGCGACTGGAGGCACGCGTCCTCCCGCACATGGGCTGGGACACCGTGACGGCCCCGCCCGACAGCGTGATGTTCGCCGGCATTGGCGACGAGTACTTCTCCTTCGTCCACTCCTACGGCGTCCTGCAGTGGACCCTGCGCGACGACGAGTTGCTAGCGCCTCCGCTCGTGACGTGGTGCGACTACGAGACGCCCTTCGTGGCCGCCGTGGAGAACGGGCCGCTATGGGCCACCCAGTTCCATCCGGAGAAGTCCGGTGACGCGGGCGCCGCGCTCCTGCGCACGTGGGTCCAGGGGATCCGCTAGTGGCGAAGGAGCGGGCACGCAAGCGCGCCGAGCGCGAGGCCGCGACCGCCCGCGAGAGGGAAGTCCGGGCCCGTCGCCGCGCCCGCCGCGAGCGACTCGATCGGGCAAAGGGCCGCGTGTCCGCGCTCGTGCCGGATGCCCCCCGGCTCGCCCCAGGCCTGCTCGCGCGGCGACGACGGCGACGCCTGGTGGCGTTCGCCGTCGTCATCGTGCTCATCCAGGTCCTCGTGTGGCCACTCCTTCCCTCTTGGCCCGCGCGCCTCGTGCTCCTGGGGCTGAGCCTCCTCGCGGCGCCCATCGCCTGGGTGCTCGCCTTCGGCCGCGTGTGACGCCGACCGCCCTCGGGGGCCTCACGAAGCCGGGTCCCTGGGGAGACGGCGTACCCCCTAGGGTCGTCGCATGTCGAAGCACATGACCCCACGCCCCTTCGCCCTCATGCCCGCCGTCGACATCCAGAACGGAGCCGCCGTGCGGCTCGTTCAGGGTGCGGCGGGCTCGGAGACGGAGTACGGCGATCCCGTGCGTGCCGCCGAGACCTGGGTGGAGCAGGGTGCTGGGTGGCTGCACGTGGTCGACCTCGACCGGGCCTTCGGCCGCGGGTCCAACGCCGACGTGGTGGCACAGGTTGTCCGGGCGGTGAGTGATCGCGTCGAGGTGGTGGAGGTCGCGGGAGGGATTCGCGATGACGACGCACTCGCAGCGGCACTGGCCACGGGGGCGACGCGCGCGGTGATCGGAACGGCCGCGCTGGAGAGCCCGGACTGGGTCGCTTCGGCGATCGCGACCCACGGCGACCGCATCGCCGTGTCGCTCGACGTGCGCGGCACCACCCTGGCGGCTCGTGGCTGGACGCAGGAGGGCGGTGACCTCTTCGAGGCTCTCGATCGCCTCGATGCCGCGGGCTGCGCGCGCTACATCGTCACCGATGTGGACCGCGACGGGACCATGGAGGGACCGCACTTCCACCTGCTCCACCGGGTCTGCAAGCACACCGAGCGTCCCGTCGTCGCCTCGGGCGGCATCGCCACGCTCGAGGACCTGCACAAGCTCGTCGAGATGATGCCCGACGGGATCGAGGGGGCCATCGTCGGACGCGCGCTGTACGACGGTGCCTTCAGCCTCGCCGATGCCATCGCGGCCGTCCAGGCCCGCTTCGACTTCTTCCAGTGGGGCCCGCCCCAGCCGTGAGCCTCGCCGTGCGCGTCATCCCCTGCCTCGACGTGGATGCGGGCCGGGTGGTCAAGGGCGTCCGCTTCGCCGGGCTCCAGGATGCCGGCGATCCCGTGGAATTGGCGCGGCGCTATGACGCCGAGGGTGCCGACGAGCTGGTGTTCCTCGACATCACAGCCTCGAGCGGAGACCGCGAGACAACCTATGACGTCGTACGGCGTGCTGCTGACCAGGTCTTCATCCCGCTGACGGTGGGCGGTGGCGTGCGCTCCACGGAGGACGTCAATCGCCTGCTGCGCGCCGGGGCCGACAAGGTGAGCATCAGCACGGCGGCGGTCTCGTCGCCCGAGCTGCTGAGCGAGGCCGCTCGGCTCTTCGGGTCGCAGTGCGTCGTGCTCTCGCTCGACGTGCGGCGCTGCGCGCCTGGCGTCACGGCCTCCGGATTCGAGGTCACCACGCACGGCGGTCGCCAGGGGACAGGCCTCGACGCCCTGTCGTGGGCGCGTGAGTGCGAGGCGCGCGGAGCCGGGGAGATCCTGCTCAACTCCATGGATGCCGACGGCACGCGCGGCGGCTTCGACCTCGACCTCCTCCGTCAGGTGCGTGCCATCGTGTCGGTCCCCCTGATCGCCAGTGGCGGAGCCGGACAGGCCGAGGACTTCGTCGCGGCCGTCCGAGCGGGCGCGGACGCCGTCCTGGCAGCGAGCGTCTTCCATTTCGGCATGGTGTCGATCGCGGAGGTCAAGGCCGAGCTTGCCCGCGCTGGCCTGCCGGTGAGGCCGGTCTCCCCGAGTGCGCGCTGACCGGGACAATGGAGCGGTGATCGAGCCCCGGTTCAATGATGACGGCCTCCTTCCCGTGGTCGCCCAGCAGTGGGATTCGGGGGAGGTGCTCATGGTGGCCTGGATGGATGCGGAGGCCCTTCGGCGCACCAGGCACACGGGGCGAGCGACGTACTGGTCGCGCAGCCGCGGCGAGTACTGGGTCAAGGGCGAGACCTCCGGCCACGTCCAGGACGTGCGCGAGATCCGCATCGACTGCGACGGCGATGTCCTGCTCCTTCTCGTGGACCAGTCGGGCGCCGCCTGTCATACGGGGAGTCGGACCTGCTTCACGGCATACGAGCCCTCGCCGTGAGCGAGAGGGTCGCCTGGGGATTCGTCCTTCCGGCTCCCGGTGGCAGCGCGCCGGGACTCGACAGGTTCCGGGAGCTGGCCCCCGGCCGGCGCGTCATCCCCGTGGTGCGTCGTCTCCTCGCGGACGGGGAGACCCCTGTCGGGCTCTACCGCAAGCTCGCGGGGGAGCGGCCGGGCACCTTCCTGCTGGAGTCGGCCGAGCATGGCCGCTCCTACTCCCGCTATAGCTTCGTCGGAGTGCGCAGCAGCGCGATGCTCACCGAGTCCGATGGCGCGGCCACGTGGGTGGGGCGGCCGCCGATCGACATGCCGTCGGGCGGCGATCCCCTGGAGACCTTGCGCGAGGTCATCGGCATCCTGCAGACCGACCGGCCCACCGGGCTGCCGCCGCTCACCGGGGGAATGGTGGGCTACCTCGGGTACGACGCGGTGCGCCGATGGGAACGTGTGCCCGACGCCAACCCCGACGAGCTCGGCCTCCCCGAGTTGGGCTTCCTCCTCGCGACCGACATTGCGGTCCTCGACCACGCGGACGGCACGGTGCTGCTCATCGCCAACGCCATCAACTACGACGCCACGGACGAGCGCATCGACGATGCCTGGCACGACGCCATGGCTCGCCTCGACAGGATGGAGGCAGACCTGTCGGCCCCTGCGCAGTCCACGGTCTCGACCTACGACCCTGCGGCTGAGGCGACGCCGGCGCGGCGTACGACAGCCGAGGCCTTCCAGGCGTCGGTGGAGGCAGCGAAGGAGTACATCCGAGCAGGGGACGCCTTCCAGGTGGTGCTCTCCCAGAGATTCGATGTCGACTGCCCGGCATCCGCCCTCGATGTGTACCGCGTGCTGAGGGTCACGAACCCCAGCCCCTACATGTACCTGCTTCGGATCCCGCAGACCGACGGCGATGGGGTGGCCTTCGACATTGTCGGCTCCTCGCCGGAGGCGCTCGTCACGGTGCACGAAGGGCGCTGCCTGCTCCATCCCATCGCGGGCACCCGCCGTCGGGGCTCGAGCCCGGAGGAGGACGCGCGGCTCGGCGAGGACCTGCTCTCCGACGAGAAGGAGCGGGCCGAGCACCTCATGCTCGTGGACCTCGGACGCAATGACCTCGGCCGGGTCTGCGATCCCGGCAGTGTCGAAGTCGTCGACTTCATGCAGGTGGAGCGCTACTCGCATGTCATTCATCTCGTGTCCACCGTGGTCGGCGCGCTGACTCCCGACCGCGGGGCCTACGACGCGCTCGCGGCGACGTTTCCGGCCGGCACCTTGTCGGGTGCCCCCAAGCCGCGGGCGATGCAGATCATCGACGAGCTCGAGCCGGCCCGCCGCAGCCTCTACGGAGGATGCGTCGGCTACATCGACTTCGCAGGAGACCTCGACATGGCCATCGCGATCCGCACGGCCGTGATCCGGCCAGGAGTCGCCCACGTCCAGGCGGGGGCGGGCGTCGTCGCCGACTCCGTTCCAGCCGCCGAGGACGCCGAGTGCCAGGCCAAGGCCATGGCCGTGCTGCGCGCCGTCGCCATCGCGGGGACCCTGCGCACCGTCGCCACGGAGCCCGTCGATGCGTGAGTACCTCGCCGCCCTCCTGGCCCTCCTGGTCGGCGCGGTCACGCTCCTGCTCGCGTACGGCGCGACCTGGGCGGTGGCGACCGTGCCCGTCTTCACCGGGGACGCGACCCCGGGGGTGCCCGCGAGCGATGTCGCCCTCTCGGGCCGCGATCTGGCGCCGCTCGGGTCGGCCGCGGGATGGCTCGCACTCGCCGGTGTGGCGGTTCTCCTCGCCACGCGCGCGTGGGGGCGGCGCATCGTGGGAGCGGTTCTCGTCCTGTGCGGCGGCGCCGCAGGCGCGACCGCCCTGGCCTTCGGCCTCACGGGGGCATCGTTCATCGACGCGGTTCTCGATGCCCGTGCCATGGGCGATGTCACTGCGCAGACGGTCTCCACCACGGGGTGGTGGATCGTCGCCATGGGCGGTGCCCTGCTCGTCGTGATCGTTGGATTCCTCGCGGTCATTCGCGGGCCGGCGTGGCCCGGCATGTCGCGTCGGTACGAGCGACCGGCCGGACCTGCTCCCACCGAGACCAGCGTGGGGGGTGTGGCGGCGTGGGATGCCCTCGACCGCGGCGAGGACCCTACGGATCCGAGGCCTCGGAGTGGTTGAATGGAGTCAGTCGAAGGGAGCACGAGCGTGAGCGACGGTCACGGCAGCAACCACGGATCCACCCCCGCAGCGTGGACCCTGGTCGTCCTCATCACGCTGGGTTTCATCGTGTCGACCACGGGGCTCGTCATCGGCCAGTGGCCTGTCTTCTGGGTCGGGGTCGGGATCGTCGTGCTCGGTGCCGTGGTGGGCAAGGTGATGCAGGCCGCCGGGCTCGGCGCCACGAAGCGCGAACGCTCGAGTTCCCACTCCTGAGGTGAGCGCGCCCGGAGGTCCGAGCAGGGGCCTCATCCTCGTCGTGGAGGACGAGGCTGCCATTGCCGAGGTCCTCAGCCTCTACCTGGCGCGCGAGGGCTTCGCCGTCTCCGTGGAGTCGGAAGGGCCGGCGGCGCTCGCCGCGATCCGCGCGCGCCGACCGCTCGCCGTCATCCTCGACGTGGGCTTGCCGGGCATGGACGGCACCGAGGTCTGCCGTCGCCTGCGGGCCGACGGCGACTGGACCCCGATCCTCTTCTGCACCGCCCGTGACGACGAGGTCGACCGGGTGCTGGGACTCGAGCTCGGCGGGGACGACTACATCACCAAGCCCTTCAGCCCCCGCGAGGTCGTCGCCCGGGTCAAGGTCGCCATCCGGCACGCGAGCGGGCAGGCGCCCAGCGACACGCTGCGCATGGGTCGCGTATCCCTCGACCGAGGCGCGCGGAGAGTTAGCGTCGATGAGGGCGAAGTCCTCCTCACCGCCACGGAGTTCGACCTTCTCGAATACCTCATGTCGCAGCCCTCGCGGGTCTTCTCGCGCGAGCAGCTGCTCTCCGAGGTGTGGGGGTACGCCGCGGTCGTGGGCACGCGCACCGTCGATGTCCATGTCGCGCAGGTGCGCTCCAAGCTGGGCGATGCGAGTCCGATCCGCACGGTGCGCGGAGTCGGCTACTCGGCCGAGCCGGCGTGAAGCGCTCCGGCATCCTTGCCCGCATCGTCCTGCTGACGAGCGTCGTGGCCGCCATCGCGGTGCTCGTGGCGGGACTGGTGTCGTTCCCCCTCGTGCGCAGCAATGCGCAGGAGCTTGCCGTCAGCGACCTGGCGAGGCTTGCGGACTTGACCGCCACCGCACTGCGCGTCGAGCCAGGCGGACAGTACGTGCTGCCCCCGCGGGTTGCCTCGGTCCTGCAGGCCGAGCAGGTCACCGCCTACGTCGTGGGCGCCGGTGCCCGGGACCTTCCCGCGGGCATCACTCCCGACGACGTCGAGGCCGTCACGAAGGGGCAGCCCCTGGAGAAGACGGTGGAGACCGACCAGGGAGCGCTCATCGTCGTGGGTCGTCCCTTCGAGCCGGGCACCGGAGTCCTGCTCGTGCAGCCCTCCGAGGTGGCCGGCGGCTCGGCGCGCGACGTCCTGGCCCGTCTTGCGCTGGCCCTGCTCATCGGCCTCGTCATCGCGATCGTTGTCGCGGTGGTCGCGGCCCGGCGCATCACCCGGCCCCTGCGGACCGCGGCCGAGGCCGCCAATCGGCTGGGCGGCGGCGAGCGCGGAGTCGTGGTGGAGCCCGAGGGTCCGGCCGAAGTCGCCAATATCGCCGAGTCCCTCAACCGCCTGAGCGCGGCCCTTGCCGTGTCGGAAGGTCGCCAGCGCGAGTTCCTCCTCTCGGTCTCCCACGAGCTGCGCACACCCATCACGTCGGTGCGCGGATACGCCGAGGCCCTGGCGGATGGGCTCGTGGCTCACGACGACATCGCGCGCACGGGCTCGGTGATGGCGTCCGAGGCCCAGCGACTCGACCGGCTCGTGAGCGACCTGCTCGATCTCGCGCGGTTGCGCGCGGATGATTTCAGGATCACACCCGTGGTCCTCGACCTCGGCCAGGTGATGCGGGACGCCGCGCTGGTGTGGTCGGATCGTTGCCAGCGTGCTGGGATCGACTTCCGCGTCGACCTCCCCGCACAACCCCTGCGCGTGCGCGCGGATCCGCTGCGGATTCGCCAGGTTATCGACAACCTCGCGGAGAATGCCCTGCGCGTCACGCCCACCGGCGCGGTGATCGTGCTGTCGGCGCGCGAGGAGGGTCCCTGGGGAGTGGTGGAGGTGCGCGACTCCGGCCCTGGTCTTGCCGCGGAGGATCTCGACGTGGCCTTCGAGCCGGGGATCCTGCACGAGCGCTATCGCGGGCTGAGGCCCGTGGGCACCGGCCTCGGCCTCGCCCTCGTGGGGCGCCTCGCCACGGGCATGGGCGGATGGGCGCGCGCGGGGAATGCACCCGAGGGGGGTGCCTGCTTTGCCGTGGGCGTGCCCCGCAATGACGGGGCGTCCGAGGGCGTCACGCCGTAGGCTGCCGTCGTGGCTACGCCCGAGGTGCTCCCCGCGGTCGCGGGGCCGAGCGTCGACGATCGGCCGCGATGGCGCCGCATGGTCCCGCCGCTGGCCGCCGGAGCTGGCGTGATCGCGGCCACCACGTACATCAAGTTCGTGGATCCCAATCAGCCGGGCCACTACCTGGTGTGCCCGACGCGGTGGCTCTTCGGCTTCGACTGCCCCGGTTGCGGAGGCCTGCGGGCGACCCATGCGCTCGCCAACGGCGATATCGCCGGCGCCATGGATCACAATCTGCTCTTCGTCGTGCTCGTCCCCTTCCTCATTGCCGGATGGGCGGTGTGGATGTACCGGTCGTGGACGGGTCGTCGGCCAGCCCTCACTCCGCGTCGCGAGTCACTTGCGCGCGTCGTGCCCGTGGCCCTCGTGGCCGTGTGCCTCGTCTTCGCTGTTGTCCGGAATTTCGTTCCGTACCTGGGGTCGGGGGTCGGCTGAGACACCCTGCTCGCGCTGTGGCACTCTGACCGCGTGAGCGTTGTGGGGGTGTTGCGATGAGCGTCCTCGACGACATCGTGGCCGGAGTGCGTGCTGATCTCGACGCGCGCATGCAGGCCGTCCCCCTGGACGAGTTGAAGGAGTGCGCGGCGCGCAAGCCGGCCCCGCTCGACGGCGAAGCCGCCCTCCGCGAGCCGGGTGTCGGGGTCATCGCGGAAGTGAAGCGCGCCAGTCCCAGTCGCGGCGCCCTGGCGACCATCGATGACCCGGCCGAGCTCGCGCGCGACTACGAGGCCGGCGGCGCGCGATGCATCAGCGTGCTCACCGAGACGCGCCGCTTCAGCGGGACGCTCGAGGACCTTCGCACCGTGCGTTGCGCGGTCGACATCCCCGTCCTGCGCAAGGACTTCATCGTCACGAGCTATCAGCTCTGGGAAGCACGGGCCTACGGTGCCGACATCGCCCTCCTCATCGTGTCCGCGCTGGACCAGAGCGCCCTGGTGAGCCTCGTCGAGCGCACGCGATCCCTGGGCATGACCCCACTTGTCGAAGTCCACGACGCGGACGAGGCCCGTCGCGCCGTTGATGCCGGAGCCACCGTCATCGGAGTCAATGCGCGCAATCTCAAGACCCTCGAGGTCGACCGTGACACGTTCGCCCGGGTGGCCCCTGTCATCCCCGACAGCTGCGTGCGCGTCGCCGAGTCCGGAGTGCGCGGCCCCCGCGACCTCATCGCCTACGCCGAGGCAGGCGCGGACGCCGTCCTGGTGGGCGAGAGCCTCGCCACGGCTGACGATCCCCGGGCGGCGGTGCACGACCTCGTCACCGCGGGATCGCATCCCGCCCTGCGGGGGAGTCGTGGCTAGCGAGCACGGCCACTACGGCCCCTACGGGGGACGGTTCGTCCCCGAAGCCCTGACCGCGGCGCTCGACGAACTCGATGCAGCCTTCCGCCAGTCGTCCGGTGACCCGGCCTTCGTGGCGGAGCTGGATCGACTGAGCCGCGACTACACGGGTCGCCCCAGTCCGCTGACCGAGGCCACGCGATTCGGCCAGGAAAGCTGCGGTGGGGCCCGCATCCTGCTCAAGCGCGAGGACCTCAACCACACGGGATCGCACAAGATCAACAACGTGCTCGGGCAGGCCCTGCTCACGGTGCGCATGGGCAAGAAGCGGGTTATCGCGGAGACCGGGGCCGGTCAGCATGGCGTGGCCACCGCGACGGCGGCGGCCCTCCTGGGGCTGGACTGCACCGTCTACATGGGCGAGGAGGACACGCGGCGCCAGGCCCTCAACGTGATCCGCATGAGGCTGCTCGGTGCCACGGTGATCCCGGTGACGGCGGGGAGTCGCACCCTCAAGGACGCCATCAACGAGGCCATGCGCGATTGGGTGACCACCGTCGACGAGACCCACTACATCCTGGGCACCGTGACCGGGCCGAGTCCCTTCCCCGAGATGGTCCGGGAGTTCCAGTCGGTGATCGGCCGGGAAGCGCGCGAGCAGGTCATGACTGCCGTGGGACGGCTGCCCGATGCGGTGGCCGCATGCGTTGGTGGCGGATCCAATGCGATGGGGATCTTCTCGGCATTCGTCGACGACCCGGATGTCCGGCTGTGGGGCTTCGAGGCCGGGGGAGACGGTGTCGAGACAGGTCGCCACGCGGCACGGTTCGCCGGTGGCTCTCCGGGGGTGCTGCACGGGGCGCGCACCTACGTCATGCAGGACGCGTGGGGGCAGACGGTCGCCTCGCACTCCATCAGCGCGGGCCTGGACTATCCCGGCGTGGGCCCCGAGCACGCCTGGCTGCACGACAGCGGACGCGCGCAGTACGCGCCCATCACGGATGCCGAGGCGATGGATGCTTTCGAGCGGCTGTGCCGGACCGAGGGCATCATCCCGGCCATCGAGTCCGCCCACGCACTCGCCGGCGCCATGCATCTGGGCCGCGAGCTCGGTCCCGACGCCGTCATCCTCGTCAACCTCTCCGGGCGCGGAGACAAGGACGTCGCGACGGCGGCTCGCTGGTTCGGCCTCGCCGCCGACGCCTCCGAGGCGGCCGAGGGCCGATGACGACCCTGGACGAGACCTTCACCCGGGTGCGGCAGGAGGGTCGGGCCGCCCTTATCGGCTACCTCCCGGCGGGCTTCCCGGACCGGGACCTGAGCGTGCGCCTCATGCGCGCGATGGTCGAGGCGGGCGTCGACGTCGTCGAGGTGGGACTGCCGTACTCCGATCCGCTCATGGACGGCCCCGTCATCCAGGAGGCGGCCGAGCAGGCCCTGCGTGGTGGCATGACCCCGGCTGGCGTCCTCGAGGTGGCCGGCGAGGTCGCGCGCTCCGGCGCCGCCACCGTCGTGATGTCCTACTGGAACCCGGTCGAGCGCTTCGGCACCGATGCGTTCGCGGCGCGCCTCGCGGCCGAGGGTGGATGCGGCGTCATCACGCCCGACCTCACGCCCGAGGAGTCCGCTGCCTGGATGGAGGCCACGGACACGCACGGCATCGACCGCATCTTCCTGGTGGCGCCTTCGTCCACCGATGAGCGCCTGCGGACGGTGGCCGCGGCATGCTCGGGGTTTGTCTACGCCGCATCCACCATGGGCGTGACCGGTGCCCGGTCGTCCGTGTCGAGCTCCGCCGAAGGTCTCGTCGCCCGGGTCCGCGCGGTCTCGGAGCTGCCCGTGGCGGTGGGACTCGGCGTCTCGACGGGGGAGCAGGCCGCGGAGATCGCGGCATACGCGGACGGGGTGATCGTGGGCTCGGCCTTCATTCGCCGTGTCCTGGACGCCCCGGACGCCGACGCCGCCGAGCGCGATGTCCGCCTCCTGGCCGGGGAACTCGCCGCGGGGGTGCGGCGTCGCAGGAATGTCGAGTTCCCCGTAACGTAGTGCGGAGTGCCCGCCGGACCCGGAGGTTGTGAGAAGCATGGCCAAGGAGAAGCTCTCCAAGAGCACCCGCGAGAAGGCCGCCGCTGCCCGCGAGGAGCAGCAGGCCAAGGAGAAGCGGCGGGAGCGTACGGTCCGGATCGTGGGCGCCATCGGCGTGATCGTCGTCGTCGCCGTCATCATCGGCCTCGCGGTCGTGGTGCCCCGGATGTCGGGCAGCAGCGATGGCGGCGGAGCCACGCCGCTGCCGAGCCCCAATCCCTCCGCGGCCGTGCCGACGGGCGTCTACGACGCGACCGGCGAGGTCCCATGGGGTGTCCCGGTCGGGACCGCCCCCGCCACCGCGCCGCTCCTTGCGCTCTGGGAGGACTTCCAGTGCCCGGCGTGCGGGTCCCTCGAGGAGATCAACGGCGCGGGCCTCCAGGGTCTGGCGCAGGACGGCAAGGTGCGCCTGGTCTGGCGCCCGACGACATTCCTCGACAACAATCTTGGCAATCAGGCCTCGGCCTTCGCCGTCTCCGCGTGGGGTTGCGCGATCGACGCCGGCAAGACCACCGATTACCACGACACCCTCTACTCCAACCAGCCCACGACAGAGGGCGAAGGCTGGACGCAGGAGCAGCTCATTCAATTCGGTGAGCAGGCGGGCATCAGCGGTGCTCCGCTCGACACGTTCCGGCAGTGCGTCAACGACAACACCTATCTCGGCTGGGCCGTGAACTCCACGCAGGCCTTCTACGACGCCAACATCCAGGGCACGCCGTACGGCACCCTCAATGGCCAGCCCATCGAGACCAAGGTGCTCGCGGATCCGGCGGCGCTGGAGAAGGCCATCGCGGACGCGGTCGCCGGCGTGCCGGCGCCCTCGCCCTCGGGATCGTGATCCCCAGTCCTTCCCAGGGAGTGTGGAACCTCGGTCCCCTCCCGATTCGCGCCTATGCGCTGCTCATCATCCTGGGCATCGTCGTCGCGGTCTGGGTCGGATCGAAGCGCTATGTCGCCCGGGGTGGCTCGGTCGGCGTCATCGGCGATGTCGCCATCTGGGCGGTGCCGTTCGGGATCGTCGGCGGCAGGCTTTATCACGTCATCACCGACTGGCAGCTGTACTTCGCCCCCGGAGGCTCGGGGATCGTCGGTGCGGTGCGGATCTGGGATGGCGGCCTCGGCATCTGGGGGGCCGTCGCCCTCGGCGCCCTGGGCGCCTGGATCGGGGCCCGTCGCCTCGGCGTCGCCCTGCCGCCGATCGCCGATGCCATCGCACCGGGAATCGCGCTGGCGCAGGCGATCGGACGATGGGGGAACTGGTTCAACCAGGAGCTCTTCGGTGCGCCGACCTCGCTGCCGTGGGGGCTGCAGATTTCGCCGGAGCACCGGCCTGCCGGCTACGAGGACTACGCGACCTTCCATCCGACGTTCCTCTATGAGTCCCTCTGGATGGTGGGGGTTGCCCTCGTCCTCATCTGGGCGGACCGGCGGTTCCGCATGGGGCACGGCCGCGTCTTCGCCCTCTACGTGCTCCTGTACTGCGTGGGGCGCGGATGGATCGAGTACCTGCGGGTCGATACGGCGAATCATGTGCTCGGCCTGCGCCTCAACCTGTGGACATCACTCCTCGTCGGTCTCGGGGCGCTCGTGTACCTCGTGGTGTCCGCGCGCCTGCGCCCCGGGCGCGAGGAGGTCGAGCCGCCGAGGAAGTACCTCGAGCGCGAGCAAGCGCAGGTGGATCAGCAGCCCCCGCCTCCTGCCCGGGTGACCGAGGTCCCGCCCGGCGGCTCACCGCCAGATCCGTCGCCCTGAGGGCGCACGTCCCGGCCCTGCTAGGGTCTGCGCAACGGGCCAACGACGTCCCGTCCCTCGCACCCCGGCCCTGGGGAGCGATCGACGTGGAGGAGTGGGCCCGTTGTCTGTTTCCCGGCAGCCTTTCTCGGCCATCCCGCCGGCCCAGGGTCTCTACGACCCGTCCTTCGAGCGCGACGCCTGCGGTGTCGCCTTCGTGGCCACGCTGACCGGCGTTCCCTCGCATGCGATCGTCGAGCAGGCCATGACGGCCCTGCTCAACCTGGACCATCGAGGCGCCTCGGGAGCCGAGCCGGACTCCGGCGACGGCGCCGGCATCCTCCTGCAGGTCCCCGATCGATTCCTGCGCCGCGTGAGCGGCGTCGCCCTGCCGCCGGCGGGGGAGTACGCCGTGGGCATGGCCTTCCTTCCCGACGACGACGCGGGCGAGGCCGCAGCGCGCGCACAGATCGAGCAGATCGCGAAGGAGGAGGGGCTCGTCGTGCTCGGCTGGCGCGACGTCCCGACCGACCCGTCCTCCCTCGGCGTCACCGCGCGCAGCGTCATGCCGCGCTTCCGGCAGCTCTTCGTCAAGGGGGCCGGGGTGCCTGTGCGCGGACTGGCCCTGGAGCGCCTTGCCTTCTGCCTGCGCAAGCGGTCCGAGCATGAGACCGGTGCCTACTTCCCCTCGCTGTCGAGTCGCACCATCGTCTACAAGGGCATGCTCACCACTCACCAGCTCGGCCACTTCTTCCCGGACCTCTCCGACCATGATGTGGAGTCCGCACTGGCGCTCATCCACTCGCGCTTCTCCACCAACACGTTCCCGTCCTGGCCCCTCGCGCACCCCTACCGCCTCCTGGCGCACAACGGCGAGATCAACACCGTGAAGGGAAACCGCAACTGGATGCGGGCGCGGGAGGCCATGCTCGCCTCCGACCTGATCCCGGGTGACCTGTCGCGACTCTTCCCGATCTGCGCGACGGGCGGGAGCGACTCGGCCTCCTTCGACGAGGTCCTGGAGCTCGTGCACCTCAGTGGTCGCAGCCTCCCGCACGCCGTCCTCATGATGATTCCCGAGGCGTGGGAGAACAACCCCGGCATGGACCCGCAGCGACGGGCCTTCTACGAGTACCACTCCACCTTCATGGAGCCCTGGGACGGGCCTGCCAACGTCTCCTTCACCGATGGCACGCTCATCGGCGCGGTGCTCGACCGCAACGGCCTGCGTCCCGGCCGCTTCTGGATCACCGACGACGGGCTCGTCGTCCTCGCATCGGAGGCCGGTGTCCTCGACCTTGACCCGGCGAGCATCGTGCGCAAGGGCCGCCTGCAGCCGGGTCACATGTTCCTCGTCGACACCGCGGCGGGGCGCATCGTCGAGGACGAGGAGATCAAGGCCGAGCTCGCGGCGGGCGCTCCCTACGAGGAGTGGCTGCACGCGGGCCTGGTCCACCTGGACCTCCTGCCGGATCGCGAGCACATCGTCCACACGGCCGCCTCCGTGGCGCGACGCCAGCAGACGTTTGGATACACCGAGGAGGAATTGCGGCTCATCCTCACGCCGATGGCCGTGCGCGGCGAGGAGCCCATCGGTTCCATGGGCACGGACAGTCCCGTCGCGGCCCTGTCGGCTAAGCCTCGACTTCTCTTCGACTACTTCCAACAGTCCTTCGCCCAGGTGACGAACCCGCCGCTGGACGCGATCCGGGAGGAGATCGTCACCTCCCTGTCCGGCACCATCGGGCCCGAGGGCAACCTCCTCGATGCGACGCCGGCGCACTGCCGCCAGGTTGTGCTGCCCTTCCCCATCATCGACAACGACGAGCTCGCGAAGATCCTCCACATCAACTCCGATGGCGACCTCCCCGGCTTCGAGACGGCCAAGGTCATGGGCCTGTACGACGTCGACGGGGGCGGGCAGGCCCTGGAGGCCCGCCTCGAGGCGATCTTCGACGAGGTCGATGTCCTCATCGATGCCGGCGTGCGCTTCATCGTCCTGTCGGACCGCGACTCGACGACGGACCTGGCCCCGATCCCCTCGCTGCTCCTGTGTTCCGCGGTGCACCATCATCTGGTGCGACGCAAGACGCGCACCCAGGTGGGCCTCATTATCGAGTCCGGCGACGTGCGCGAGGTGCACCACGCGGCGCTGCTCGTCGGCTATGGGGCCGCCGCCATCAACCCGTACCTCGCCATGGAGTCGGTCGAGGACCTCGTCTACCGCGGCGTCATCACGCAGGTCTCCGCGGAGAAGGCCGTGCGCAATCTCGTCAAGGCGCTCGGCAAGGGCCTGCTCAAGGTGATGTCGAAGATGGGCGTGTCCACGGTGGCCTCCTACAAGGGCGCGCAGATCTTCGAGGCCCTCGGGCTCGGCCGTGAGCTCGTCGATCGCTACTTCACCGGCACCACCACGCGACTCGGCGGAGTCGGCCTCGACGTGATCCATGCCGAGGTGCTCGCACGCCACGACGCCGCCTATCCACCGACCGGGATCTCCCCGGCCCATCGTCGTCTCGACGTGGGCGGCGAGTACCAGTGGCGACGCGAGGGGGAGCCGCACCTGTTCGACCCCGAGACCGTCTTCCGCCTGCAGCATGCGACCCGGGCCAAGCGATACGACATCTTCCGCGAGTACACCGATCGCATCGATGACCAGGGCCGGCGGCTCATGACCCTGCGCGGGCTCTTCGACCTCCGGGAGGGCGTCCGCCCGCCGGTCCCGCTGGACGAGGTCGAGCCGGTGAGCGACATCGTCGCCCGCTTCTCCACCGGGGCGATGTCCTATGGGTCGATCTCGCAGGAGGCCCACGAGACCCTGGCGATCGCCATGAATCGCCTCGGCGCGAAGTCCAATACCGGCGAGGGCGGGGAGGATCCCGAGCGCTTCGTGCCGCTACCCAACGGGGACTCCAAGCGGTCGGCGATCAAGCAGGTGGCCTCAGGGCGCTTCGGGGTCACCAGCGAATACCTCGTCAACAGCGACGACATCCAGATCAAGATGGCTCAGGGCGCCAAGCCGGGCGAGGGCGGCCAGCTCCCGGGTCACAAGGTGTACCCCTGGATCGCGAAGACGCGCCACTCGACGCCCGGCGTCGGCCTCATCTCGCCGCCGCCGCACCATGACATCTACTCGATCGAGGACCTGGCCCAGCTCATTCACGACTTGAAGAACGCCAATCCCCGCGCACGCATCCACGTCAAGCTCGTGTCGGAGGCCGGCGTCGGCACGGTCGCGGCCGGTGTCGCCAAGGCCCATGCCGACGTGGTCCTCATCTCGGGACATGACGGCGGCACGGGCGCGTCTCCGCTCACGTCGCTGAAGCATGCGGGCACGCCGTGGGAGCTGGGGCTCGCCGAGACCCAGCAGACACTGCTGCTCAATGGGCTGCGCGACCGCGTGGTGGTGCAGACCGACGGGCAGCTCAAGACGGGTCGCGACGTCGTGATCGCGGCCCTCCTCGGCGCGGAGGAGTTCGGCTTCGCGACTGCGCCGCTGGTCGTCATGGGCTGCATCATGATGCGCGTCTGCCACCTCGACACATGCCCCGTGGGCGTGGCCACGCAGAACCCCGAGCTGCGCGAGCGCTTCACCGGCAGCCCGGAGTTCGTCGTCACGTTCTTCGAGTTCATTGCCGAGCAGGTGCGCGAGTGGCTCGCGCGGCTGGGCTTCCGGTCCCTGGAGGAGGCCATCGGGCATGCCGAGGTGATCGATGCGCGCGTGGCCGTGGACCACTGGAAGGCACACGGCCTCGACCTGTCGGCGATCCTCCACGTCCCGGAGATGCCGGAGGGTGCGCCGCGTCGTCGCGTGTCGAGTCAGGACCACGGCCTGGATGCCGCGCTCGACAACGAGCTCATCGCGTTGTGCGCACCGGCCCTGGAGCGCGGGGAGCCGGTCCATGCGCGCCTGCCGATCCGCAATGTCAACCGCACGGTCGGGACGATGCTGGGCTCCGAGGTCACCCGACGTCATGGCAGCGCCGGGCTCCCCGATGGCACCATCGACCTCGCGTTCAGCGGGTCCGCGGGCCAGTCCTTCGGGGCGTTCCTGCCGCCAGGGATCACTCTGCGCCTGGAGGGCGACAGCAACGACTACGTGGGCAAGGGGCTTTCGGGAGGTCGCATCATCATCCGGCCCGATCGCGCGGCCACGTTCGCGGCGGAAGACAACATCATCGCCGGCAATGTGATCGGCTACGGCGCCACGAGTGGGGAGGCCTTTATCCGCGGGGTCGTCGGCGAGCGCTTCGCCGTGCGCAACTCTGGGGCCACGCTGGTCGTCGAGGGAGTGGGCGACCACGGATGCGAGTACATGACCGGAGGCACCGTGCTTGTCCTCGGCCGCATCGGCCGCAATTTCGCGGCAGGCATGTCGGGAGGCACGGCCTACGTGCTCGACCTGCGGCTCGAATCGGTCAACGGTGACATGGTCGATCTCGAGACGCTGGACGACGAGGACGAGCGCCTCGTCCAGGACCTCCTGCGGCGCCACGTGGAGGCGACCGAGTCGGCGGTGGGAGCTGCCCTCCTGGCGCAGTGGGATGCGAGCCGACTCACCAAGGTGATGCCCCGCGATTACCGAAAGGCGCTCGAGGCCCGCCGCCGGGCCGAGGCGGAGGGCCGCGATGCGGCCGAGCTCGTGATGGAGGCGACTCGTGGCTGATCCCCGTGGATTTCTCGAGCACGACCGGGAGCTGCCCGGCCGTCGGCCTGTCGACGTGCGCATCGGCGATTGGAAGGAGGTCTACGAGGCCTTCCCCGCCGACCGGCTCCGGGCGCAGGCGTCGCGGTGCATGGACTGCGGCATCCCCTTCTGCCACAACGGCTGCCCCCTGGGCAACCTCATCCCCGAGTGGAATGACCTCGTGTGGCGACAGGACGGCAAGGCGGCCTCCGAGAGACTCCACGCCACGAACAACTTCCCGGAGTTCACCGGCCGTCTGTGCCCGGCGCCCTGCGAGACCGCCTGCGTGCTCGGCATCAACGCCGACCCGGTGACCATCAAGCAGGTCGAGGTCTCCATCATCGACCGAGCGTGGGAGTCGGGGTGGGTCACACCGCAGCCGCCGGAAAGATCGAGCGGCCAGGCGGTGGCTGTCGTCGGGTCCGGCCCCGCGGGCCTTGCCGCCGCGCAGCAGTTGGCACGGGCGGGCCACACGGTGGCGGTGTTCGAGCGGGCCGAGCGCATCGGCGGTCTCCTGCGCTACGGCATTCCCGAGTTCAAGATGGAGAAGTCCCACCTCGACCGTCGGCTGACCCAGATGGCGCAGGAGGGCGTGAAGTTCCGTCCGGGCGTGGAGGTGGGCGTCGACATCACGGTCGAGGCCCTGCGCAAGAGGTACGACGCGGTGATCCTGGCGCTGGGCGCCACCCAGTGGCGCGATCTCGATGTTCCGGGCCGCGCGCTCGCCGGTATCCACCAGGCTATGGAGTATCTGCCGGGCGCCAATCGCGTGCTGGAGGGCGAACTCGAGGAGCCGCCGATCGACGCCGCCGGAAAGCATGTCGTCATCCTCGGGGGAGGCGACACGGGCGCCGATTGCCTCGGCACGGCGCACCGCCAGGGGGCCGCCTCCGTGACGCAGCTGGAGATCATGCCGCGTCCACCGGCCACTCGGCCGGACGCGCAGCCCTGGCCGACGTACCCCATGGTCTACCGCACCTCCAGCGCGCACGAGGAGGGCGGCGAGCGTGCCTTCGCGGTGTCGACCGAGGAGTTCCTCGGCGAGGCGGGGAAGGTGCGGGCCCTGCGCCTGGTCGAGGTGGAGTGGTCCGGCGGTCGCTGCGAAGCGGTGCCCGGATCCCAGCAGGAGATCCCGGCCGACCTCGTCCTGCTCGCCATGGGATTCACCGGACCGGAGGCGTCTCCGTTGCTGGAGGGGATCGGGGTGCCCCTCACCGAGCGCGGCACCCTGGCGCGTCAGGACGACTACTCGACCGATGTCGACGGTGTCTTCGTCGCGGGCGACGCGGGCCGCGGCCAGTCCCTCATCGTCTGGGCGATCGCGGAGGGCCGTGCCGCGGCATCGTCGGTCGATCGGTATCTCTCCGGGCACACCAACCTGCCCTCGCCGATCGCGGCTTCCGCCCGACCCCTTACGGTGTAACTCCCCCCGGAGGAAGGAACCCATGCGCCGCGCGAAGATCGTCGCCACCCTCGGGCCGGCGACGAGCAGTTACGAGCGCATCCTCGAGCTGGTCGAGTCGGGCATGGACGTCGCGCGTCTCAACCTGAGCCATGGCTCGTACGACGACCACCGGCTCGTCTACGACCATGTGCGCCGGGCCAGCGATGAGCTCGCCCGCGGCGTGGGGATCCTCGTCGACCTGCAGGGCCCCAAGATCAGACTGGGGAGATTTGCGTCGGGGCCCGTGCTTCTCCATGCGGGGGACTCCTTCACCATCACGACCGATCCCGTGCCCGGCGACGCTGCCATGGTCTCCACGACCTATTCGGGACTGCCCGGTGACGTGTCGGCAGGGGACACCATCCTCATCGACGATGGCCGGGTCGCGCTCGAGGTCACGGCGGTCGACGGCCCGCGCGTCATCACCACGGTGACCGAGGGCGGCCGGCTCTCCGACAATAAGGGCATCAACCTCCCGGGCGTTGCCGTGAGCGTGCCGGCGATGTCGGAGAAGGACATCGATGACCTGCGCTGGGGATTGCGGATCGGCGCGGATCTCGTGGCCCTGTCGTTCGTGCGCTCCGCCGACGACATCGCCGACGTGCATCGCATCATGGACGAGGAGGGCGTGCGCGTCCCCGTCCTGGCCAAGGTCGAGAAGCCGCAGGCGGTCGACAACCTCCCCGAGGTGGTCGCGGCCTTCGATGGCGTCATGGTGGCGCGGGGCGATCTCGGAGTGGAGTTGCCCCTCGAGGCGGTGCCGTTGGTGCAGAAGCGTGCCATCGAGCTGTGCCGCATTGCCGCCAAGCCCGTCATCGTCGCCACCCAGATGCTCGACTCGATGATCACCGCAACGCGTCCCACGAGGGCGGAGGCGAGCGACGTCGCCAACGCGGTCCTCGACGGGGCCGACGCCGTGATGCTCTCCGGCGAGACGAGCGTGGGGGAGCACCCGGGTCACGTCGTGCGCACGATGAGCCGGATCATCCAGCACGTCGAGGAGAACGGCCTGGAGCGGCTGCTGCCCCTGCCAGCCGACCCGCCGGGATCCACGGCCAAGGCGCTGACCAAGGCGGCCGTGGATGTGGCCCGTGCGGTCGGGGCCGCGAGCCTGATCCCCTTCACCGAGACGGGATCGTCGGCACGGCTCATCTCCCGCTGGCGTTCACCCGCCCCCATCCTCGCGTTCACGCCTAATCCGCGCGTCCGCAGTCAGCTCGCGCTCGTGTGGGGTGTCGAGACCTTCCTGGTCCCCCAGGTGATGCACACCGACGACATGGTGGTGCAGGTCGACCGGGCCCTCCTGGAGATCGGCAGGGTCACCTACGGCGATCGCGTCGTCATCGTGGCCGGCGTCCCCCCGGGGATCCCGGGCACCACCAATGGCATGCGAGTTCACCTGATCGGCAGTGGCGGTCGGGGCGGCGGGGTGTAGGTTCGCGCCCATGTTCGAGGCAGCGCTCTTCGGGGCCGTCGGCCAGGCCGCACTGCTCGTCGGTGCCCTCCTGGTGTGGAAGTTCCCCATCCTCAAGAAGCCCAAGTACGTCGGGGCCCTCATGGCCTTCGGCGCCGGAGCCGTCATCTCCGCGGTGGGCACCGACCTCGTGGCCGTGTCATACGACGAGGCCGGCGCGGGCCCCACGGCCCTGGGCATCGGCATCGGCTGCCTGGGCTACTTCGTGGTGATCCTCATGCTCGAGCGCTCGACGGCTCGGGCCGAGGCCAAGGCCGTGGCCGATGTCACGACGACGCCGGTCGTGGAGACCGCGGAGGCCGGGATGGAGGGCCACGCGGGCGGTGCCTCGAAGACCGAGGCCCGCAATCTCTTCATCGGCATGATCATCGACGGCGTGCCCGAGTCGGTGGCCATCGGCCTGACCCTCCACACCGCCACGGCGGGCGTGTCGGCGGCACTCGTCGGGTCGGTCTTCATCGCCGGCCTCCCCGAGGCCATGGGAATCGCCGCGGCCCTGCTCGCCGGGGGCATCGCCCTCGGCCGGATCCTCTTCCGCTTCTCCTGGATCGTCCTCATCGGCGCGGTGTCCGCGGTCGTGGGCTACTACGCCCTCGTGGACGCGGCACCGGCGGACATCGCCCTCATCCAGTCGATCGCGGCCGGCGCCCTGCTCGTGGTGGTGGTCAACGAGATGATCCCGATCGCGGTGCGTGGCGTCGCGCGCTGGTCGGGGGTCATCGCCTCGGTCGGCTTCGTTTTCGCCGCGGGACTCACCTGGGCCACGGGCGGCTGACCGGGCCCGCCCGTCCCAGGAGTCCCATCAGCCACTCGTTCTCACCCCGCGCCGCGTCGCTGCCGGCAGATCGGGGCCTCTGGACTACAGTCAGCGCGGACATCCTTTAACGACCCGTCCGGCGAGGCGGGGAAGGAGGTCGGTGCGGTGGCGCATGCCGAAGCCCGAGCCCGCGTTCTCGACGCGGATGACATCTCCCGTGTCGTGGGTCGTATCGCCCACGAGATCCTCGAGCGCGCACACGGCCCTGCCGACCTCATCCTCCTGGGCATCCAGACGCGCGGTGTCCCCCTGGCCCAGCGCATCGGTGCACGCATGTCCCAGATCGAGGGCTTGCCCGTGCCCGTCGGCTCCCTCGACATCACCATGTACCGAGACGACCTCGGCCTGCGCGGGGCCCGGCCGCTGGAGGTGACGGATGTTCCCGGCGAGGGCATTGACGGCCGCGTCGTGGTCCTCGTCGATGACGTCCTCTTCTCCGGTCGCACCATCCGCGCCGCCCTCGACGCCCTGAGCGACCTGGGTCGTCCTCGTGCGGTGCAGTTGGCCGTGCTCGTCGACCGCGGTCACCGGGAGCTGCCCATCCGGGCCGACTACGTGGGCAAGAACATCCCCACCTCGGCCGACCAGGCCGTGCGGGTGCGACTCGCCGAGGTCGACGGTGTCGACGAGGTGGTGGTGGAGGGGACATGAGGCACCTGCTGAGCGCCGGCGACCTCAGTCGCGACGACGCGCTCCTCATCCTCGACACGGCCGCCGAGCTCGGGCGCGTCACCGACCGGGCCGTCAAGAAGCTGCCCACCCTGCGAGGGCGCACGGTGGTCAACCTCTTCTTCGAGGACTCCACGCGGACGCGCATCTCCTTCGAGGCGGCCGCCAAGAGGCTCTCGGCCGACGTCATCACCTTCAGCGCGAAAGGCTCCAGCGTGTCCAAGGGCGAGAGCCTGAAGGACACCGCGTTGACTCTGCAGGCCATGGGTGCCGACGCCGTCGTCATCCGGCACGAGGCGAGCGGCGCGGCGCATCGCCTCGCCTACTCCGAGTGGGTCGACTGCGCGGTCGTCAACGCCGGCGACGGCACCCACGAACATCCGACGCAGGCGCTGCTCGACGCCTTTACGTTGCGTCGGCACCTCTCCGGCGGCGTCGACGCCCTGGATGGGCGTCGGGTCGTCATCGTGGGAGATGTCCTCCACAGTCGAGTGGCCCGCTCGAATGTCCTCCTCCTGCACACCCTGGGAGCTTCGGTGACCATGGTCGCACCGCCCACGCTCATGCCGGTCGGCATCGACACCTGGCCCTGCGAGATCTCCTACGACCTCGACGACGCCCTCCCAGGCGCGGATGCCGTGATGATGCTACGAGTCCAGCGAGAGCGGATGAACGCCGCGTACTTCCCGTCCAGCCATGAGTACAGCCGGCGCTACGGGCTCGACACGCAGCGAGCGGCGCTGCTGGCCGACGACGGCATCGTGCTGCATCCCGGACCCATGAACCGGGGCATGGAGATCTCCGCCGATGTCGCGGACAGTCCACGATCGGTGATCGTGGAGCAGGTGGCCAATGGCGTGAACATTCGCATGGCCGCCCTGTATCTCATCCTCGGCGCACGCCCCGAGTCCGATATCCCCGAGGAGGTCCCCGCGTGAGCGTCGTCCTGCGCCGCGTCCAGCCCTACGGCGAGCAGGCCGTGGACCTCACGTTGAGTGAGGGAGTGATCGCGCGGATCGATCCTCCGGGGGAGGCGCCCGTCGGCGATCTCGAGGTGCCGGGGGAAGGGTGCATCGCCCTGCCGGGCCTGGTGGACCTTCACACGCACCTGCGCGAGCCGGGCCGCGAGGACGCGGAGACCATCGAGACGGGTGCGGCCGCGGCTGCCCTGGGGGGATTCACGGCCGTGCATGCCATGGCCAACACCCAGCCCGTGGCCGACACGGCGGGGGTTGTCGAGCAGGTCTGGCGCCGCGGCGTCGATGCGGCCCTCTGCGATGTGCATCCGGTGGGCGCCGTCACGGTCGGGCTGAAGGGCGAGCACCTGGCCGAGCTCGGCGCGATGGCCGATTCCGCCGCCCGTGTCCGTGTCTTCAGCGATGACGGTGTCTGCGTGAGCGATGCCGTCCTCATGCGCCGCGCGCTCGAGTACGTCAAGGCCTTCGACGGCGTCATTGCCCAGCACGCTCAGGAGCCCCGACTTACCGAGGGCGCCCAGATGAACGAGAGCGCCCTGTCGGGGATCCTCGGGCTTCGCGGCTGGCCGGCGGTGGCCGAGGAAGCCATCATCGCCCGTGACGTCCTCCTGGCCGAGCATGTGCGTTCGCGCGTGCACATCTGCCACCTGTCGACGCGAGGCTCCGTGGAGATCGTGCGCTGGGCGAAGGACCGCGGTATCGACGTGACGGCGGAGGTGACCCCGCACCACCTGATCCTCACCGAGGAGCTGGCGCGCACCTATGACCCTCGCTTCAAAGTCAATCCGCCGCTGCGCACCGGAGACGATGTTGCCGCCGTGCGCGAGGGCCTGGCCGACGGCACGATCGACGTCGTGGCGACGGACCATGCGCCGCATCCCCACGAGGACAAGGACTGCGAGTGGGCGGCCGGCGCCTTCGGCATGCTCGGGCTCGAGACGGCGCTCAGCGTCGTCATCGAGACGATGGTCGTGACCGGACGCCTGGATTGGCGGGGCGTGGCCGATCGCATGTCGGAGTCCCCGGCACGCATCGGGAGGCTGTCGACCCAAGGGCGGCCACTCATTGTGGGTGAGCCGGCCAACATCGCGGTCGTGGATCCCGCCGCCACGTGGACCGTCGACGAGCACCGGCTCGCCTCGCGCAGCCGCAACACACCCTTCCCGGGCCGGGAGATGCAGGGGCGCGTGGTCGCGACCTTCCTGCGCGGGCGCCCGACCGTGCTCGACGGGGCCCTGGCATGAGCGTCCTGCTGCGCACGACGGCGGAGTCCGCACCTGTGACCCAGTGGCCCCTGCGGCTCCTCCTCGTCGGCATCGTGGCGGCGGTCATCGTCGCGGCACTGGCCGGCATGCGGCGAGGCTGGCGCAACCGGGCCGCGCGCCAATCGGGCATCCCGGCACCGCCCACGCCCCCGGCGGCGCTCGGCGACCTGGTCCTGCCCGAGGTCGGCGGCGTCTACCTCGCCACGGTGATCTCCGGCGACTGGCTGGATCGCGTCGTCGTCCACGGCCTCGGAGTCCGCAGCAGGGCTGTCCTGCGGGCCGGCCCGGCCGGGGTTCTCCTCCTGCGCGAGGGCGCCCCGGACCTCTTCGTCCCCCGGGGATCATTGCGGGCGGTGCGCACCGACCGCGGCATCGCGGGCAAGGCCTATGAGCGCGACGGGGTGCTGATCCTCACCTGGGACCTGGGTGGCAGGCTGGTGGACACGGGATTCCGCGCCGATGCGGCCGACGACCAGGCCGCCGTTCACGTGGCCCTCGACAGCCTGGTCGCCGACGAGAGGACGCCGTAGTGACCCACCTCGCTGGCGATCCCGCCGTGCTCGTCCTCGAGGACGGCCGGGTCTTCCGCGGCCGCAGTTTCGGTGCCCTCGGGCGCACGACCGGCGAAGCCGTGTTCAACACCGGCATGACCGGCTACCAGGAGACGCTGACGGATCCCTCCTATCGCGGCCAGGTCGTCGTCATGACGGCACCCCATGTCGGCAATACCGGCATGAACGACGAGGATCCGGAGTCGCGTCGCATCTGGGTCGCCGGGTACGTCGTGCGCGATCCCTCGCCCATCGCGTCGAACTGGCGGTCGCGACGCGACCTAGGCGCCGACCTCGCGGGCGCGGGAGTCGTGGGGATCCGCGATATCGACACGCGTGCGCTGACACGCCACCTGCGCGACCGTGGAGCCATGCGCGTGGGGATCTTCAGCGGGGCCGACGCACGCGTCCCCCTGGAGGACCTCGTGGCGGAGGTGCGGGCGGCACCGCCCATGGCAGGGGCCGATCTCACCGCTGACGTCACGGCGACTCAGCCCTACACCGTGCCGGCCATGGGTGCCGAGCGATTCGTCGTCGCCGCGGTAGACCTCGGCATCAAGTCCATGACCCCGCAGCGGATGGCCGAGCGGGGCATGACGGTCCACGTCGTACCCGCGACGATCGACGCGGATGAGTTGCTGAGGCTGGGCCGCGACGGGGTGTTCTTCTCCAATGGCCCTGGCGACCCTGCGACCGCCGACCATGCCGTGGCGCTGGTGCGCGCCGCTCTCGACGCCCGTCGCCCGGTCTTCGGCATCTGCTTCGGTCACCAGATGCTGGGGCGCGCGCTGGGCTTCGGCACCTACAAGCTGCGCTTCGGGCACCGCGGGGTCAACCAGCCGGTCCAGGACCTCGCCAGCGGCCGCGTCGCGGTGACGGCCCACAATCACGGATTCGCTGTCGACGCCCCCATCGGCGAGACCGTCTCGACGCCGTACGGTCGCGTCGTCGTCAGCCATGTGTGCCTCAATGACGACGTGGTCGAAGGCCTTCGGTGCCTGGACGCGCCCGCTTTCAGCGTTCAGTACCACCCCGAGGCCGCCGCCGGGCCGCACGACGCCGCGGGACTCTTCGACGATTTCGCGCGCCTGATGAGCGGGGAGGAGGGCTGATGCCGCGCCGTGACGACCTCGAGTCTGTCCTCGTCATCGGGTCCGGGCCTATCGTCATCGGGCAGGCCTGCGAGTTCGACTACTCCGGCACCCAGGCATGCCGCGTGCTCCGGGCCGAGGGCATCCGCGTGATCCTGGTCAATTCCAATCCCGCCACGATCATGACCGACCCGGAGTTCGCGGACGCGACGTACGTCGAGCCGATCACCCCGGAGTTCGTCGAGAAGATCATCGCCCGGGAGCGGCCGGATGCCCTGCTGCCGACCTTGGGCGGGCAGACCGCGCTCAATGCGGCCATGGCCCTGCATGCGAGCGGCGTGCTGGAGCGCTATGGGGTCGAGCTCATCGGCGCCGATGTCGATGCCATCGAGCGGGGCGAGAACCGCGAGAAGTTCCGCGCGATCGTGGAGCAGGTCGGCGCCGAGAGCGCACGCTCGGCGATCTGCCACTCCCTCGAGGACTGCCTCGCGGCCGTGGCCGACCTGGGCTACCCGGTCGTCGTGCGGCCCTCCTTCACCATGGGCGGGGCCGGATCCGGCATGGCCTACGACGAGGCCGACCTTCGCCGCATCGCCGGTGCGGGCCTGGAGGCAAGCCCCACTCGCGAGGTGCTCCTCGAGGAGTCGATCCTCGGTTGGAAGGAGTATGAGCTCGAGCTCATGCGGGATCGTCACGACAACGTCGTCGTCGTGTGCTCGATCGAGAACCTCGATCCCATGGGCGTGCACACGGGCGACTCCATCACCGTGGCGCCGGCGCTCACCCTCACCGACCGCGAGTACCAGCGGATGCGCGATGTCGCCATCGACATCATCCGGGCCGTCGGGGTCGACACGGGCGGGTGCAATATCCAGTTCGCCGTCAACCCTGACGACGGCCGCCTCATCGTCATCGAGATGAACCCGCGCGTCTCCCGATCGTCCGCGCTGGCCTCCAAGGCGACGGGCTTCCCTATCGCCAAGATCGCCGCGAAACTCGCCGTGGGCTACACGCTGGACGAGATCCCCAACGACATCACGCGGGAGACGCCGGCGTCCTTCGAGCCGACCCTCGACTACATCGTCGTCAAGGTGCCCCGGTTCGCCTTCGAGAAGTTCCCGCAGGCCGATCCGATCCTCACGACGACCATGAAGTCGGTGGGGGAGGCCATGGCCATCGGCCGCAACTTCACCGAGGCCCTCCAGAAGGCCCTGCGCTCCCTCGAGAAGAAGGACGCATCCTTCTCCTGGGCGGGCGCAGCGACCGATGTCGACATCGCCGCCGAGATCGATGCGGCGCGCTGGCCCCATGACGGCCGCCTGGCCCGCGTCCAGCGCGCCCTCTGGGCGGGCGCGACCGTGGCGGAGGTCCACGACGCGACCGCCATCGATCCCTGGTTCCTCGAGCAGATCCAGGTGCTCAACGAGATCGCCGAGCTCGTCCGCTCGACGAGCGATCTCGATGCCGACACACTGCGGCTCGCCAAACGGCACGGGTTCTCGGATCGGCAGATCAGCGAGATTCGCGGGATGTCCGAGGCGCAGGTGCGCGACCTGCGTCACCGGCTCGGGGTGCGGCCCGTCTACAAGACCGTCGACACGTGCGCGGCGGAGTTCGAGGCCCGCACGCCGTACCACTACTCGAGCTACGACGAGGAGACGGAGGTCGAGCCCGGGGCCGCGCCCAAGGTGATCATCCTCGGCTCCGGGCCCAATCGCATCGGCCAGGGCATCGAGTTCGACTACTCCTGCGTCCACGCGTCGATGACCCTGCGGGAAGCCGGCTACGAGACGGTGATGGTCAACTGCAATCCCGAGACGGTGTCGACGGACTACGACACCTCCGACCGGCTGTACTTCGAGCCGCTCACCCTCGAGGACGTCCTCGAGGTCGTGCACGCGGAGTCGGC
>JBPCSL010000045.1:0-26183 GCA_051007175.1 Candidatus Nanopelagicales bacterium | reverse complement strand
GCCCAAACGTAACTTGGCGGGGGGGGGCGGGCCCCGCCCCGCCCCCCGCTCGGTCTATCGAGGGTCACATTCGGTTCGAGTGCACTGAGGAGGGGTGATGCTGGAACCTTCGGTGGGAGGTCCCACTCGCTTGGCCTGCGACATCGATCTCGACACGGCGGGCCGCACGGTGGCAAGCCTGGGAGTGATCCACTCCGACGGCTCCGAGGTCGAGTACGGCACCGTCCCCGTGCCGGTGGTGACCTTTGTGCATGGCGAGGGCCCGACGGTCCTGCTCACGGCCGGCACGCATGGCGACGAGTGGGAGGGCCAGATCCTCCTGCACAAACTCGCCCGTGAGCTCGATCCCGCGCAGGTGAGGGGACGGCTCATCGTCATGCCCGCGCTCAATGCGCCCGCAGTCCTGGCCTCCTCGCGCGTATCGCCCCTAGACGGCCACAATCTCAATCGCGCGTACCCCGGAGATCGAAATGGGAGCCCTACCTCCCAGATCGCGGACTTTCTCACGCGGTATCTCCTGCCGCACTGCGACTTCGCGGCCGACCTGCATTCCGGCGGCGGCTGCACCGAGTTCGTCCCCTGCGGCTTCATGACCCGCATGCCCCACGGCACGAATACCGCGGCCCAGGCCGCGGCGATGGAGGCCTTCGGCATGCCCTACACGGTCGTATACGACGAGGCCACCGAGGATCGTGCCCTCGACACGGCGTGCGATCAGGCCGGCGTCGTCATGGTGTCGAGCGAACTCTCGGGCGGGGCTACCGTCGCGCTTGGCACGCTCACCGCGGCTGCGAGCGGGCTACGTCGGATGCTCGCCCACTGGGGAGTGCTGGACGGATCGGATCTCCCCGCGTCGCCGGGCACGCGCTTCCTCGACATCAACGGCCGGGATTCGTCGGTGATCGCGATGTGCCATGGCCTCTTCGAGCCTCGGGTCGGACTCGCCGACTCGGTCGCCGCGGGCGACGTCGTGGGCTGGGTGCACCCCGTGGAAGACCCCGACGCCCCCGCGATTCCCCTGCGTGCGGGCATGGACGGCATCGTCTACCAGCGACGCGTCCCGCCGATGGTGCAGCCGGGCAATATCGTCTTGAGCGTCGGCACCCCCGTCAGTCGAGGAGATCTCTGATGCGCACCCCGCCGCGTTCTCCGGAGGACGAGGCCGCCTTCCTGGCCGCCGCGCGGCCCTTCTGGCACCCCCTTCTTCGCAGTGCGGACCTGGGTCGGGGCGACGTCGCGGGCGTGCGCCTCCTCGACGAGGACCTCGTGGTCTGGCGGACCCTCGACGGATCCCTGGGAGCCGCCGACGATGTGTGCGCTCACCGAGGCACCATGCTGTCGGCGGGTGGCCAGGTCACCGCATCGGGATCCCTGTCGTGCCCCTACCACGCGTGGGAGTACGGCCTTGACGGTCAGTGCGTGCGCATCCCGCAGATCGAGGACCAGCGGCCGTGCGCCAAGGTGGCCATCCCTGCTTATCGCGTTGTCGAGCACGCGGGGCTGATCTGGACATGCCTGGCCGATGAGGAGGTCAGGGGCATCCCCGAAGTTCCGCAGGCGGAAGCCCCGGGCTGGTGGAGGCACGCAGGGACCCCGCAGACCTGGTCATGCCAGGCGCCCCGAATGGTGGAGAACTTCCTCGACGTCTCGCACTTCGGGGTGCTGCATGCGAACAACTTCGGCAATCCCGATGTGGAGATCGTCGATCCCTATCGCGTGGAGAGCCTCGGAGACGAGCATGCCCTGGCCTTCCGCTTCCCCTACCTCACGCGGGACCGGTGGAGTCCGCCTGTCGACGGGAAGCCGGCCACCCGACAGGTGGATTACGAGTACCGGGTGGAGCTTCCCTTCGCCGCCTGGATCAAGGGCGCCGGCGTGGGGGATACGCCGTACTACACCTACATCGCCGTGCGTCCCACGTCGGCGCAGGAGACCGAGGTCTTCTGGGTCGTGACATTCCCGGACGCACTCGCCTACTCGGAGTCCGAGCTCGATGAGGGCTTCCTTCCCTTCTTCGAGGAGGACCAGCGGATCGTCGAGCAGCAGCGACCTGAATGGCTGCCCCTCGACCTCGGAATCGAACTCCACATGCCCTTCGATCGCATCTGCGTGTCCTATCGGACAGCCCTCAAGGACCTGGGCTTCCCGGTGCTTTCCTTTCCTCGGGCCAGACGGGAGGTCAGTCCATGAGCGCGAGCGACGTGAGTGCGGTCACGGAACCCATCAAGGCAGTTCCGGTGCGCCATCCGTGGCGATGGGTCGCCCTGGCGGTGATCGTGGTGATCATTGCGATGTTCATCAACATGGTGATCACGAATCCGCTCTTCGAGTGGGGCACGGTCGCGAAGTACTTCTTCGACGGCACCATCCTCAAGGGAGTGCAGGCGACGATCGTCCTGACGATCGCGGCCATGGCTGTCGGCATCATCCTCGGCATGCTTCTGGCGATCATGCGCCTGTCGCCTAACCCGATCCTCTCGACGGTGAGCTGGTTCTACATTTGGTTCTTTCGCGGCACTCCGGTCCTGGTGCAGTTGATCTTCTGGTTCAACCTCGCGGCCCTGATCCCGATGATCTCGATCGGGATCCCCTTCGGGCCATCGTTCTTCTCGGCGGATACCAATGCGCTCATCACTCCGTTCATGGCGGCCCTCCTGGGGCTGGGCCTCAACGAGGCCGCCTACATGGCCGAGATCTCTCGGGCGGGCATCCAGTCGGTCGATGAAGGGCAGACTCAGGCGGCCACGGCTCTCGGCATGACCCGCTCGCAGACCCTGCGTCGCATCGTCATCCCCCAGGCGATGCGCGTGATTATCCCCCCGACCGGCAACGAAACGATCGGTATGCTCAAGACCACGTCCCTGGTGAGCATCGTGACGCTGCCGGAGCTTCTCTACTCCGCGCAGATGATCTACACGCGCACCTACGAGACGATTCCGCTGCTCATCGTCGCGAGTGGCTGGTACCTGATCCTCACCTCGATCCTCACCGTGGGGCAGTACTACATCGAGCGTCACTTCGGGCGGGGGCAGTCGCGCCAGCAGCCGCCCACCGCGTGGCAGCGCCTGCGCAAGAACTTCTTCACGTTCCACTCGCCGCCCCCGGAGCCGCCACCGGTCTCCGTGACCGAGACGACGGGGGGCATCCGATGAGCGTCCCCATGGTGAAGAGCGAGAACGTCCACAAGAGCTTCGGTCATGTCGAGGTCCTCAAGGGCATCAACCTCGAGGTGAGGCAAGGCGAGGTCTTCTGCCTCGTGGGTCCCTCGGGCTCCGGCAAGTCGACGTTCCTCCGGTGCATCAACCACCTCGAGAAGATCGACTCCGGCCGCCTCTCGGTCGATGGCCACCTCGTGGGCTATCGGCAGAAGGGCGACAAGCTCTACGAACTCCACGACAAGGAGGCGGCTCGCTCGCGCCGCGATATCGGCATGGTCTTCCAGCACTTCAATCTCTTCCCGCACATGACGGTCCTGCAGAACGTCATGGAGGCACCGGTGCGCGTGAAGAAGGAGCGGTCGGCCAGCGTCAAGGAGAGAGCCGAGCGCCTGCTGGCACGTGTTGGCCTGGGGCACAAGCTCGGGGCCTATCCGTCCCAGCTCTCTGGAGGGCAGCAGCAGCGGGTCGCCATCGCGCGGTCCCTCGCCATGGAGCCCAAGCTCATGCTCTTCGATGAGCCCACCTCCGCACTGGATCCCGAGCTGGTGGGCGAAGTCCTCGACGTCATGCGGCAACTGGCCGAGGAGGGCATGACCATGATCGTGGTCACCCACGAGATGGGCTTCGCTCGCGAGGTCGGGGACTCGCTCGTCTTCATGGACGGGGGAGTCGTGGTGGAGTCAGGCGACCCGCGGGAGGTGCTGGCCAATCCGCAGCACGAGCGGACCAAGGCCTTCCTGTCCAAGGTGCTGTGACCGGTGCAACTCCTCCTCCGGCAGCCCGCGCAGCGCCTGCTCCTCCGGTCGGAGGAGGCGGAGGTCGCGGCCAGCCCCGATAGTCCCGGCCGGGAGAACTGGCAGTGGGATATCCGCCTCTCCCGCGCACCGGCCTCGGGTGAGGGCTCTCTCACGACGACCCTCGAGGCCGACGAGGTGGGCGCGCATCACGTGAACGTGCGCTTCGACGCGAGGGTCATCGACGCGGAGATGGAGCGGTGCATCGTCGATGACATCCAGGTGCTGTGGCGTGACGAGATGGACCTGTGCGTCGCGATCATGGAGTCGGGGGCGATGTCGGAAGGCATCTTCCAGGTGTCTCCTGGCGACGTCATGGTGTGGGAGGGAGACGACCCGCGCAGCATCGCGCTGGCACCGCTGGGTGGAGAGCCGGCGGGATTCGTGCTCGTGCGCATCCGCCGCCAGGACGGGAGGGCACTGCGATGGGTGCCATGACGAGCCGAGACCCTGATCAGCACGGCATCGACCTCGACCTGCGCGTGCGGCAAGTCCGCTGGGAGGCCGACGGAGTCGTCTCCCTCATCCTCGAGGATCCCGCCGGCAACCCGCTGCCGCAGTGGGCCCCGGGATCCCACCTGGACCTGCACCTCCCGGGTGGATTGACCCGCAACTATTCGCTGTCCGGCGATCCTGCCGACCGCCAGTCGTGGCGGGTCGCGGTCCTGCGCGAGCCCGCGGGGCGGGGCGGGTCGGCGTACGTCCATGACGAGCTCAGGGCAGGCCAGGTGCTTGCCGCGCACGGTCCGCGCAACAACTTCTCGCTGCGGCCGGCCGAGTCCTACCTCTTCATCGCCGGGGGGATCGGGATCACGCCGATCCTGCCGATGGTGCGGCGCGCCCAGGCGGACGGGACGCCGTGGCGGCTGCTCTACGGGGGGCGTCAGCGCGCTTCCATGGCCTTCTTGCCCGAGCTCGAGGCGTACGGCGACGCCGTCACCGTCTGGCCGCAGGACGAGCGCGGACTCCTTCCGCTCGCCGATGTCCTGGCTGATCCGGTGCCCGGAGGCCTCGTGTACTGCTGCGGCCCGGGGGCGCTCATGGCCGCGGTCGAGGAGGCCATGGACCGGTGGCCGCCGGAGTCGCTCGTCATCGAGCGGTTTGCGCCCGTCGCGGCGCCACCGGATGAGCACGGCGCGGCCTTCGAGGTGGAGGCCCGGCGCTCCGGCGTCACCGCGTTGGTCGGAGACGGGGTCAGCGTCCTGGCGACCCTCGAGGCGGCCGGCGTCGAGATCCCCAATTCCTGCCGCGAGGGCATCTGCGGCACGTGCGAGACCCGGATCCTCGAGGGGACGGCGGATCACCGCGACTCCCTCCTCTCCGATGAGGAGAGGGCTTCGATGCAGACCATGATGGTGTGCGTCTCGCGCAGCGGGGGGCCTCGACTCGTCCTCGACGTCTGACGGCGGGGAGACGCCCCGTTGAGCCGTGGGCGAACACGCCCGGGCCCGGGACTATCCGGCCCCTGCCCGACGTTAGGGTCGTCAGGACGGGAGCTCAGCGACCGTCGACATGGGTGCCCGGCACCCTCAGCGAGAGGAGTGCGCGTGGGCGCGGATAGGTACGTCGACCTGCGGACCGGGGGACCCGGGATGGCCGGCTTCGGCGACATGCTGGATGAGCGCCTGCTGCGTGAGCGCATCGTGTGGCTTGAGGGCGAGGTGCGCGACGAGAACTCCAACCGCATCGCCAAGCAGCTCCAGGTGCTCGCGGCGGAGGATCCCGACAAGGACATCACCCTCTACATCAACTCCCCGGGCGGCTCGATCACGGCGGGCATGGTCATCTACGACACCATGCAGCTCATCCCCAACGACGTGACGACGATCGCCATGGGCCTTGCGGCGTCCATGGGCCAGTTCCTGCTCTGCGCGGGACAGGCGGGCAAGCGCTATGCCACGCCCAACACGCGCATCATGATGCATCAGCCGCTGGGCGGTATCGGGGGCACAGCCTCCGACATCAAGATCCAGGCAGAGCAGATGCTCTTCATCAAGAAGCGCATGGCGCAACTCATTGCCGAGCACAGCGGTCACTCGCTTGAGGAGATCGAGGCCGATTCCGACCGCGATCGCTGGTTCACCGCGGAAGAGGCCCGTGACTACGGCCTCATCGATCACGTCTACTCGTCCGCCGCCGACGCCCCGCGGAGCAAGTGATGACCGGCTCGCCCTGGACCCAAGGAGATTCGATGACCACCCACTCGGGGCTGACCGTGCCCTCGGCCCGCTACATCGTCCCGGAGTTCCGCGAGCGGGTCGCCAATGGCGAGCGGGTGCACAATCCCTACACCAAGCTCTTCGAGGAGCGCATTATCTTCCTCGGCGTCCAGATCGACGATGCCTCGGCCGATGACGTCATGGCCCAGCTCCTGTGCCTGGAGTCGATGGACCCCGACCGCGACATCCAGATCTACATCAACTCGCCCGGCGGCTCCTACACCGCGATGACGGCGATCTACGACACGATGCAGTTCGTCAAGCCGCAGGTGCAGACGGTGTGCCTCGGCCAGGCGGCGTCCGCGGCCGCGGTGCTGCTCGCGGCGGGCACGCCGGGCAAGCGCTTTGCCCTGCCGCACGCGCGGATCCTCATCCACCAGCCCTACACCGAGGGCGGTGGCCAGGCATCTGACGTGGAGATCCAGGCCAACGAGATCCTGCGCATGCGCGACGAGATGGAGGGGATTCTCTCCCAGCACACCGGGCGCACGAAGGAGCAGATCGAGAAGGACATCGAGCGCGACCGCATCCTCACCGCCGAGGCGGCCAAGGAGTACGGCCTCATCGACCAGGTGATCGCCTCGCGCAAGGTTTCCGCTCCCGCCTGATGTCCGTCCGCTGACGGCTGAACGCGCCGGAGGCGTATTTCACGGCAGATCCGGTCGGCGCGGGGTACCTTCGTAACCTCGGGGCGCCGACCGGGCGTGCCCCTGTGCAAGGGAGTTGCGGTGGCACGCATCGGCGATGGGGGTGACCTCCTCAAGTGCTCCTTCTGCGGGAAGAGCCAGAAGCAGGTCAAGAAGCTCATCGCCGGCCCCGGTGTCTACATCTGCGACGAGTGCATCGACCTGTGCAACGAGATCATCGAAGAGGAGCTGAGCGACGCCACGGACGTGTCGTTTAGCGACCTGCCCAAGCCACGTGAGATCTACGAGTTCCTCGACAACTACGTGATCGGCCAGGACGTCGCCAAGAAGGCCTTGTCGGTGGCTGTCTACAATCACTACAAGCGCGTGCAGGCCGGGGCCAACGAGCGCGGCCGGGACGACTCGGTGGAGCTCGCCAAGTCCAACATCCTCCTGCTCGGCCCGACCGGGTCGGGCAAGACGCTGCTGGCCCAGACGCTGGCGCGCATGCTCAACGTGCCTTTCGCCATTGCCGATGCCACGGCCCTCACCGAGGCGGGCTACGTCGGCGAGGATGTCGAGAACATCCTGCTCAAGCTCATCCAGGCCGCCGACTATGACGTGAAGAAGGCCGAGACCGGCATCATCTACATCGACGAGATCGACAAGATCGCCCGCAAGAGCGAAAACCCCTCGATCACCCGCGATGTGTCGGGTGAAGGCGTGCAGCAGGCCCTGCTCAAGATTCTCGAGGGGACGACGGCGTCGGTGCCCCCGCAGGGCGGTCGCAAGCACCCCCACCAGGAGTTCATCCAGATCGACACCACCAACGTCCTCTTCATCGTGGGCGGTGCCTTTGCCGGGCTCGACTCGATTATCGAGCAGCGCATCGGCAAGAAGCGCGTGGGTTTCACCTTCGACATCGTGGCGGAGGATGGCGAGGTCCTGAGCGACACCAACCCCGACGACATCTTCGGCTACGTCATGCCCGAGGACATGCTCAAGTTCGGCATGATTCCCGAGTTCATCGGCCGACTGCCCGTGTTCACCTCGGTCACCAAGCTCGACCGTCTAGCTCTCATGAAGGTCCTCACGGAGCCGCGCAATGCGCTGGTGAAGCAATACGAGCGGCTCTTCGATCTCGACGGAGTCGAGCTTGAGTTCACCGAGGGTGCGCTGGGCGAGATCGCCGATCAGGCGCTCAAGCGCGGCACGGGAGCCCGTGGGCTTCGCGCCATCCTCGAGGAGGTCCTCCTCAACGTGATGTACGACGTGCCGAGTCGCTCTGATGTCGCCCGCGTGGTCGTTACCGAGGAGACCGTCCGCGACAATGTCCTGCCGACGCTGGTGCCGCGCGAGGTCGAGGCGCCCAAGCGTCGCGCCCGCAAGGAATCCGCCTAGCCGCACTTCGTTGACTGGCGGGTTATGACCGCCATCAGGACTGAATCTGTGGCATAACCCGCCACTCAACGGCGTCCTACGGGTCTCGGGGTGCGGTTTCTCCACAGGTTGATTCCGATCTGGTGCCGTGGCCGCCGGTCCCGCGCAGGGTTCGGTGGTGACCCAAGTCCCCAGCCATCCAGCATTGGACGCCACTCTCACCTCAAGCACGATCCCCTCGGGGATTTCCCGCACCTCCCGCACCAGCGATCGGGGGGCCTTCGCGCCCCATGAATGGTGGACTCCTCACCGCGGTGTTCGCCTGCCGCTCGATGTGACCGATCACGTCGCGCGCATCGAGGCTGCGCTCGTCGTGGCGCCGCCCTCGGCAGTCGTGAGCGGGGCATCCGCGGCGATCCTCTGGGAGGCACCCGTCCCGTGGCGGCTGGCAGAAGGTGATGTGGAGATCACCCTTCCGCCGGGCGGATTCCACGTGGATCGCCCCGGGGTGAGGTGCTGTCGACGCGATCTGCATCGGGACCATGTGACCCGGCTCCAGGGGTGGCCGGTGACGTCGCCCGCGCGCCTGATGCTGGATCTCGGGATGCAACTGACCGTTGGCGAGCTCGTTGCCGTGGGGGATGACCTCCTCCGGCGCGGGCTGGTGACGCAGGAGCTCCTGCAGCACTGGGCCCACCGAGTGCGCAGGCGCAGGGGCATCCTGGCTGTTCGCGATGCGGTTGAGCATCTTGACCCGAGGTCAGAGAGCCCCCGTGAGTCGATCATGCGCTACCTGTTGCGGAAAGCCGGCTATACGCGGCTGCAGCCCAACATCGACATTCTCAGGCTGGATGGAAGCTTCGTAGCCCGCGGTGATCTCGTCGATGCAGAAATGAAGATCGTGGTGGAGTACGACGGGGCCCATCATCTATCCCCAGAGACTCAACGTCGAGACGCGGCCCGACGCCTTGACCTAGCAACGGAAGGCTGGCTCGAAGTAACAGTGGTCTCCCAGGACCTCTACCCGCCCTATCTCGTTATCTCTAAGGTTGCTCGTGCCTACGCTGCCCGGCGTTGAGTGGCGGGTTATGACCACCATCAGGTCTGAATCCGTGTCATAACCCGCCACTCAACGAACTAGGCGAGCGTCACGTCGACGCTGATCGAGTCGCCGCCCGCCTCGAGCACGAGCTCGCCGATGGAGCCTGCTGCCTCGAGGTCGCCCGCCACCGAGTCGATCCGGGCCAGGGCATCGGCGGGGCCGGAGATCACTGCACGCGACACTTCAGCCTTCATCGACGCCTTGGCTTCGCTCTTGGCCCGGCGCACGCCCGACAGGGCGACCGCGGTGTCGGCGACGACGAGGCGGTCACCGTCGGCGGCCACCTGCAGGATCTCCTCTGCCGAGGGCCAGGAGGCCGCGTGGACCGAGCCCTCCTGCCACCACGACCAGACGTCCTCGGTGACGAACGGGAGGAACGGCGCGAAGAGTCGCAATTGAACGTCGAGGGCGATGGCCAAGGCTGCCTTGGCCGACGCCGCGGCCGCGGTCCCCTGACCGCCGTACGCGCGATCCTTCACCAACTCAACATGGTCATCGGTGAAGGACCAGAAGAAGGTCTCCGCCAACTCCAGCGCCCGTGTGTAGTTGTAGTCCTCGAATGCCTCGGTCGCGAGGCGAACGGTCTCGGCAAGCTCGGCGAGCATCGCCCGGTCGAGAGGTTCGGTGACCGCGGAGGCATCGGGCACCGGGTCGAAGCCGAGCACGAACTTCGACGCGTTGAGGATCTTGATCGCGAGCCGCCGGCCGATCTTCATCTGTCCCACGTCGAACGCCGTGTCGGTGCCGGGGCGCCCGGAGGCGGCCCAGTAGCGGACCGCATCGGAGCCGTGCTCGTCGAGCAGGCCCATCGGGGTGACGACGTTCCCCTTGGACTTGCTCATCTTCTTGCGGTCCGGGTCGAGGATCCAGCCGCTGATGGCGGCATCGCTCCACGGCAGCCGGTCGAACTCCAGGTGGCTGCGCACGACCGTGGAGAAGAGCCAGGTGCGGATGATCTCGTGTGCCTGGGGGCGCAGGTCCATGGGGAAGACGCGGGACCACAGGTCCTCGTCGCGCGACCAACCGCCGGCGATCTGCGGTGACAGCGACGACGTGGCCCAGGTGTCCATGACATCGGGGTCTCCGACGAAGCCACCCGGCTTGCCGCGCTGGGCTTCCGTGTAGCCCGCGGGCGCATCGCTCGAGGGATCGATCGGTAGCAGAGAGTCATCGGGGATGAGAGGGGAGTCGTAGAGGGGGTTGGCGTCGCCATCGAGCTGATACCACAGCGGGATGGGCACGCCGAAGAAGCGCTGCCGCGAGATGAGCCAATCCCCGTTGAGGCCCTCGACCCAGTTCTCGTAGCGCACCTGCATGTGCGACGGGTGCCAGTGCAGCTCCGCGCCGCGCTGGAGGAGGCGCTCGCGCAACTCCTCGCCGCGGCCGCCGTTGGTGAGGTACCACTGGCGCGTCGTGACGATCTCGAGCGGGCGGTCGCCCTTCTCGAAGAACTTCACCGCGTGCGTGATCTCGCGAGGCTCGCCGACCATGTCGCCCGACTCGCGCAGCAGCTCGACGATGCGCTCCTTGGCCGAGTGGGCGGTCTTGCCGGCGAGCTCGGAGTACGCCGCCTGGGCCTGCGGGGTCTCCAGCCAGTCGGGCGTCTCGGGCAGGACGCGCCCGTCCCAGCCGATGATGGGTCGCGTCGGCAGCTGGAGCTCACGCCACCAGGTGACGTCGGTGAGATCGCCGAAGGTGCAGATCATGGCGATGCCGGAGCCCTTCTCGGGATCGGCCAGCGCGTGCGCCACCACGGGCACCTCGACACCGAAGACCGGCGTGCGCACCGTCGAGCCGAAGAGCGGCTGGTAGCGCTCGTCGTCGGGGTGTGCGACGAGGGCGACGCAGGCGGGGATGAGCTCGGGTCGCGTCGTCTCGATGTAGACCGGCTCGCCGCCGTCGGTGCGCGGGAACCCGATCCGGTGGTAGGCCCCGGGGCGCTCGCGATCCTCGAGCTCGGCCTGTGCCACCGCCGTGCGGAAGGTGACATCCCACAGCGTCGGCGCCTCGGCCTGGTAGGCCTCGCCTCGCGCGAGGTTGCGCAGGAAGGCCCGCTGCGAGACAGCGCGGGCGTTGTCATCGATGGTCTGGTAGGTCTGCGTCCAGTCGATCGACAGCCCGAGCCGCCGCCAGAGCTCCTCGAAGGCGACCTCGTCCTCGACCGTGAGGCGCTCGCAGAGCTCGACGAAATTGCGCCGGGAGATGGGCAGCTGGTTCTTGGCGTCCGGCTCGGCCGGCGGCTCGAAGGAGGGGTCGTAGGGGAGCGAGGGATCGCAGCGCACCCCGTAGTAGTTCTGGACGCGACGCTCAGTGGGCAGGCCATTGTCATCCCACCCCATCGGGTAGAAGACGGAGAAGCCCCGCATGCGCTTATAGCGCGCGATGCAGTCCGTGTGCGTATAGGAGAAGACATGTCCCACGTGTAGCGACCCGCTCACCGTGGGCGGGGGAGTGTCGATCGAGTAGACCTCGTCGCGGGGCCGGGACCGATCGAATCGGTAGGTGCCGTCGTCCTCCCACCTCTGCACCCACCGCTGCTCGATGCCGTCGATGCTGGGCTTGTCGGGCAGGCGGGCACTCATGGGCGGTCATCCTAGGCGGCCACTAGTGTGGCGACTGTGGCGGAGGCAGACGGCGAATCGAGCGGCGCCCTGGTGCCGTCGGACTATGCGTCCCTCGAGGCCCAGCTCCTGGGCCGGTGGCCCGAGAACGCGATCGAGCCCTCCCTTGACCGCATCGCCGCGATCATGGACCTCATGGGCGCCCCCCAGGGCGCCTACCCCGTCATCCAGGTCACCGGCACCAACGGGAAGTCGTCCACGGCCCGCATGATCGCGAGCCTGCTGCGCGCCTTTGGACTGCGAACCGGGCTCTTCACAAGTCCCCACCTGGTGGACGTGAGGGAGCGCATCGAGATCGACGGGGTGCCTATCGACGCCGACACGTTCCTGCGAGTAGCCCGCGATACCGCGCCCTACATTGCGGCCGTGGATGCCCGTGCCGAGGACCAGGGCGGCACGCCGGTGACCTTCTTCGAGACGCTCACGGCGATGGCGTACGCCGCCTTCGCCGATGCGCCCGTGGACGTCGCCGTCATCGAGGTGGGCATGGGGGGCACCTGGGATGCGACATCGGTGTGCGTGCCTCAGGTGGCCGTCCTCACGCGTGTCGACCTCGATCACACGGAGATCCTGGGCGACACGGTCGAGGCGATCGCCGAGGAGAAGGCGGGCATCATCCGCGAGGGTTGCTTCGCCGTCAGCGCGCGGCAGGCGGAGGGAGCTGCCGCGGTGCTGCGGGCGCGGGCGTCCGAGATGCAGGCGTCGCTGGCGTGGGAGGGCGACAACTTCTGGGTGATCGATCGCACCGTGGCCGTCGGCGGCCAGCTCCTCGACCTCCAGGGGCTCTCCGGCACTTATGAGGAAGTCTTCATCCCGCTCTTCGGAAGGTTCCAGGCCGACAATGCGGCGGTGGCCCTGGCCGTCGTCGAGGCCTTCCTCGGTGGCGGCGCCTTCGCCCTCGACATCGATGCGGTGCGGCAGGGGTTCGCCGACGTCGAGTCGCCGGGCCGACTCGAGGTCGTTCGCCGCGGACCGACCGTCATCGTCGATGCGGCCCACAATCCCGCGGGCGCGAGCGCCCTCGCGGACGCCCTGTCGGAGGCCTTCGCCTTCACGCACCTGGTCGGCGTCATCGCGGTGCTCGGGGAGAAGGATGCGCGCGGCATCCTCCTGGCACTGGAGCCGGTGCTCGACGAGATTGTCGTGACCCAGAACTCCTCGCCGCGGCGGCTTCCCGTGGACGATCTCGCCGCGCTCGCGCAGGAGATCTTCGGCGAAGACCGCGTGGAGGTGTGCCCTCGCTTCGACGACGCCCTCGACGCGGGTATCCGTCTCGCCGAGGAGGCGGATACCTATGCCGCCTCGGGGGTCATCGTCACCGGCTCGGTGGTGACGGCCGGGCAGGCGCGCGCCCTGCTGCGGCGCTCGTGATCGGGGTCAGGCAATGAGAGTCCTGGGTGCGTCGGTGCTGGCGCTGGAGGCCATCGTCGTCATCCTCGCCATCCCCGTCGTCATCATGGTGGGCACGGTGCCCGTCGCCCCCGCGGTGGCGATCACGGCGGGCGTGGCCCTCGCCATCGCGCTCATCGTGCTCGCCCGCTACGTGACGCGCCCGTGGGCGATCCCGGTCGGCTGGGTGCTGCAGGCGCTCGTCGTCATGACGGGCCTCCTGGCCCCGGTGATGTTCATCGTGGGCGGGATCTTTGCGCTGCTCTGGGCCGTCGCCATCCGCCTGGGTCGAGAGGCGGATCGGCGCGCCGGGTAGTCTCGCACCCCACTGCCAGTCCACATCAGGAGCCTTTCGTGACCCAGCGCACCCTTGTTCTCGTCAAGCCCGACGGCGTCGCCCGCGGCCTGGTGGGGGAGGTGCTGTCGCGCATCGAGCGCAAGGGATTCCGCCTCGTGGCCCTGGAGCTGCGCACCCTCCCGGCGGCGGTGGCCGAGGAGCACTACGCCGAGCATCGCGAGAAGCCCTTCTTCGCGGACCTCGTGTCCTTCATCACCTCGGGCCCGCTCCTCGCCGCGGTCATCGAGGGGCCGGAGGCCATCGTCTCGTGGCGCACGATGATGGGCGCGACCAATCCCGTCAATGCTGCGCCCGGCACCATCCGCGGCGATCTCGCGACCGAGACCCAGTTCAACGTGACGCACGGCTCTGACTCCGAGGAGTCGGCCGCGCGGGAGATCGCGCTCTTCTTCCCAGGCCTGGCCTGACTATGCGCGCGCGCACAGGAGCGCGCCTCGGCGTCTCCGCCGCGGCGGGCGCCGCGGCCGCGTATGTCGCATCGCGCCCCACGCTCGTGCCGTGGCCCGGTCGCATTCGCCCTGCCGTGATCGCGGTGCTGGGCACCGTCACCGCGGGGACCGCGTACCTCACGGCTGGAGGCATCGGCCTGCGCTCGTCGTCGCCGACGATGCGCCGCCGCGCGGCGCGCCTCGCCGTGGCTGCTCTTGGCACCGCCGGCGCCGTCGGCGCGGTCCGCGTGGCCGAGTCCCAGGCCCGGGCACGGCTCACCCCCGGCGGCCGGGTCATCGAGTCCGGGTTCGCGGCCGCGCCGGCCCTCGAGACGGTCTCGGGCGGCCCCGGGTCCCTCGTGGACTTCTCCACCGTGGGTCGGGAGGGTGCCCGCTTCCTCGGCTCCAGCGTGCCCTCGGCCGTCGTCGAGCAGGTGACGGGCCAGGCGCCCCTGATGACCGGGGCGCGGGTTTTCGTCGGCTTCGACTCGGCGCCTACCCCGGAGGCCCGGGTCGACCTGGCCCTGCGGGAGCTCCGCCGCACCGGGGCCTACGACCGTTCTCACCTGCTCATCGGCTCGCCGGCGGGCAGTGGCTACGCGAATCCCACGCCCGTCGACGTGTTGGAGATCCTCACGCGCGGAGACTGCGCGTCGGTCGCTGTCGGCTACGGATTGCTTCCATCGTTCCTGTCGTTGAATCGCGTGCCGATGGCCGCGGTCACGCAGCGACTTCTTATCGAAGGCATCACGGCGGATCTCGCAGGACGAGAGCGGCGGCCGCGCATCCTGCTGTACGGCGAGAGCCTTGGGGCGCGTGTGCAGGAGGCAGCGGTCGCGGAGGGAACAGCCGACCTCGATCGCTTCGGTGTCGACGCCGCCCTCTGGGTGGGCACGCCCGGCGGACCGGAGTCGGTGGCCTTCCACGCGGCGGTCGCGGGGGAGTCCTTCACTATCGATCGCCCGGAGCAGATCCCCGATCCGCTGCCGCAGCCCCGCCCCCGTGTGTGGTTCCTCGAGCACGACGGCGACCCCGTCGTGCGCTTCGAGCCCACGATCGCCTATCGGCGGCCGCCGTGGCTGGCAAGTCGGCCGCGCGGCCGGAACGTGCCCGAGGAGATGCTGTGGGCGCCGGGCATCACCTGGGCGCAGGTCATGGTGGACACCCTCTTCGCGACGAACATCAAGCCCGGCAAGTTCGAAAGCCGCGGTCACGACTACCGAGCCGACCTCGGTGCTGCTGTCACGACGGCGTTCGGGCTGTCCGTTGACGAGGGGACACGGGCCCGCCTCGAGAGCGCGCTGCGCGAGCTCGAGATCGCGCGGGCCACGAGGGTGGGCGAGGCGTAGCCCCTCGTGGATTCGGGGGAATGACTCCCTGCCCGTACGATGGTTGCCACGTGTCAGAGCGGGCCTCGCGGCTCGCACGCAGGGAAGGCTCGTCGCGTTGTCCAACACGATGTCATTCGTCGGCCGTGACATGGCCGTCGACCTCGGCACCGCGAACACCCTCGTCTACGTCCGCGGGCGCGGGATCGTCCTCAATGAGCCCTCGGTGGTGGCGATCAACCAGAACACCGGAGGCATCCTCGCGGTAGGGGCCGACGCCAAGAAGATGATCGGTCGCACCCCGGGCAATATCGTCGCCATCCGGCCCCTCAAGGATGGCGTCATCGCCGACTTCGACACCACCGAGCGGATGCTGCGCTACTTCATCCAGAAGGTGCACCGCCGCCGCCACCTCGCGAAGCCGCGCCTCGTCATCTGCGTCCCCTCCGGCATCACCGGGGTCGAGCAGCGTGCCGTCAAGGATGCCGGTTACGCCGCCGGCGCCCGCAAGGTCTACATCATCGAAGAGCCGATGGCGGCCGCCATCGGAGCAAACCTGCCCGTGCACGAGCCGACCGGCAACATGGTCGTCGACATCGGCGGCGGCACGACCGAGGTCGCGGTCATCTCGCTCGGTGGCATCGTGACGTCGATCTCGATTCGTGTCGGCGGTGACGAGCTCGACAACGCGATCATTCAGTACGTGAAGAAGGAGTACTCGCTTCTTCTCGGCGAGCGCACGGCGGAGGAGATCAAGGTCGCGATCGGCTCGGCGTTCCCGATACCGGATGAGCCCCACGCCGAGATCCGCGGCCGCGACCTCGTGAGCGGCCTGCCCCGCACCGTCGTGGTGACCGCCGAGGAGATCCGTCGAGCCATCGACGAGCCCGTGAACGCCATCGTCGACGTGGTCAAGACGACCCTCGACCGCACCCCTCCGGAGCTCTCCGGCGACATCATGGACCGCGGCATCGTCCTCACGGGTGGGGGCGCCCTGCTCAAGGGCCTCGACGAGCGCCTGCGCCACGAGACAGGGATGCCCATCATCGTCGCCGACGATCCACTCGACTGCGTAGCCCTGGGCTCCGGCAAGTGCGTGGAGGAGTTCGAGGCTCTCCAGCAGGTGCTGATCTCCGAGCCGCGGCACTAGGGGTCGGCCCCAGCATCCTCCCGTCATGAGAGACACCCGGCGCGCGCGCATCGTCCTGGCGATCCTGGTCCTCATCTCAGTGACCCTCATCATCCTCGACCTGCGCGGAAGCGAGGGCGGCCCGCTCGCTCCGCTGCGTGCGGCAGGCGAGGTGACACTCGGCCCGCTCGAGCGCGCGTCCGCTGCCGTAGTGATCCCGGTGCGCGACTTCGTCGACAGCCTCGGCAGCATCGGCGAAAAGGACCAGCAGATCGCCGATCTGCAGGCGCAGAACGACAGCCTGCGCGCTGAGCTCGACACGGTGGCCAGTGACAAGGCACGCGTCGCCGACCTCGATGCACTCCTCGGGCTCGTCGCCGCCAATGGCTACGAGACCGTCCCCGCCCAGGTCATCGCCGTGGGCCCCGCGCAGGGCTTCGCGTGGACCGTCACGCTAGACGTCGGCTCCCGTGACGGCGTCGAGCGCGACATGTCGGTGATCAGCGGCAAGGGGCTCGTCGGGCGCATCATTTCCGTGGGGCCGAGCACCTCGACAGTGCTGCTCATCGTGGATGCGACCTCGTCGGTGGGTGGGCGGCTGTCCGGCACCTCCCAGATCGGCATCGTGTCGGGGACCGGACGGCAGGACGTCCTGCAGATGCAGCTGCTCGACCCCCTCGCCACGGTCGAGATCGGCGACGTCATCGTGACCTACGGGTCCGAGGGGGACCGGCCCTATGCGCCCGGCATCCCCATCGGAACCGTGTCGGAGATGAAGGGTTCTCAGGGACAGCTCACCCGCTCGGCGGTGGTCCAGCCCTACGTCGACATCTCGCAGGTGGACATCGTCGGCGTCGTGCTGCGGGCGCCGGAGCGCACCGACCGCCAGCCGATCACCCCCTCAGCTACTCCCACGACCACGGCGGAGGGCGGCTGATGACCGCACGCCGTGCGCTCCTGTGCGCCCTTCTCATCCTCCTCGCGGTCATCCTCGAGGTAACGGTGCTCGCACCTCTCCCCTTCCCGGGAGCGACACCCGGCCTGGTTCTCGTCGTCGTCGCCGCGCTCGCCTTCGCCTTCGGGCCGGTGACCGGTGCATCATGCGGATTCGCTGCGGGCCTGCTGCTCGATCTCGCGCCGCCAGCGGCCGGGACGATTGGCATCTCGGCACTCCTGCTCACCGTCACGGGGTACGCGCTCGGACGGGCCTTCGATGCCGATGACCGGCCCCTGTGGCTCACGACGGTACTCACGTCCGTGGCTGCGGCACTTGTCGTGCTCGCCACGGCCCTCCTCGGCGGGCTGCTGGGCAATCCGCGCATCCAGTGGGGGGACGTGCCCGTGATGATCATCACGGCGGCCCTCTACGCGGCTGTCCTCGCCGTGTTCATCGTGCCCCTCGTGCGCCGACTGTCGCGAGCGGTCGTTCCGGAGGCCTTCCCCCGCTAGCACGACTCAGGGGGAATCCCGTCGTACCGTGGTGGTCGCAATCCGAGCAGAGGGAGGTGGGCGATGAGCGAGAAATCCTCAGTCCGCCTCGTCGTCCTCGGCGTCCTCATCGTCTCCCTGGTGGGCACCCTGCTCGCGCGCCTCTTCTACCTGCAGCTCGTCGCCGGCGACCAGTACCGCGCGCAGGCGGCCAGCAATTCCACGCGAGAGGTCATCACACCGGCTGTGCGCGGGATCATCCTCGACCAGCGGGGTCGCCCTCTGGTCGCCAATCGCACCTCGCTCGTCGTCTCCATCGACCGCAGCATTCTGTCGCGTGAGGAAGACGACGGCGATGCCGTGATCGGTCGACTGGCGGAGGCCCTCGGCGTCTCGAAGGAATCCCTCCAGCAGAAGCTCATGCCGTGCGGATCAGACGGCGCGCCTCCGCCCCCGGTGTGCTGGGACGGCTCGCCGTACCAGCCGGTCCCCGTCGCGAAGGATGTCGCGACGGACACGGCGCTGAAGATCATGGAGCGGCGGGCGGACTTCCCGGGCGTCACGGCCCAGTTGGAAGCCGTCCGCGAGTACCCCGCCCCCTTCGAGGCCAACCTCGCGCACGTCCTCGGATACGTCGGCCCGGTGACGCAGGAGCAGCTCGATGCGCAGGGCGACTCGACCGATCCGGCGCGATTGCGATCCCGCGACCTCGTGGGTCGCAACGGCCTGGAGGCCCAGTACGACGCCGAGCTCCGCGGCATTCCCGGCATCACCACGCTCGCGGTCGACCAGGCGGGTCGCGTGACCGGGACCGTGGCCGAGTCGGATCCCGTCGCGGGCAACTATGTGGTGACGAGCATCGACGCCCACCTGCAGCAGGTGGTGGAGCAGGCGCTCTCCGATGCCGTGGATCGCTCCCGGGCGGCCGGCGAGATCGCCGACTCGGGCGCTGCGCTCGTCGTCGACGTCACCAACGGCGACATCCTCGCGATGGCGAGCTACCCGACGTACGACCCGAAGATCTGGGTCGGCGGCATCACCACGGACGACTACGAGCGGCTCCTCGAGACCAAGGCGCTGTCCTCGAACGTCGTCCAAGGCACGTATCCGCCCGGATCGACGTACAAGGCGGTGACGACCGTCGCGGCCGCGCGGGAGGGATACGACCTCAACGGCACCTACGACTGCCCGGGCGACTACACCGTGGGATCGCAGCGGTTCCGCAACTTCGAGTCCTCGGCGTACGGGCCGATCTCGCTGAGCCGTGCACTCGAGGTGTCGTGCAACACCGTCTTCTACCGGATCGCCGATGAGCTGTGGCTGAAATCGGGGGGTCTCTACGCCCCGGACGGCGCACCTGACCCCATCGCGGAGACGGCCGACGCATTCCTCCTCGGGCATCGCACCGGGATCGACCTGCCGAATGAGGCCATGGGACTGGTGTCAGGACGCGACGAGAAGCTCGCCGTGTGGGAGCAGCGCCGAGAGCAGTGGTGCGCCGACGCGAAGGCCGCCTTCCCGGATGTCCGCCAGGAGAATGCGCGGCTGGCCGACTACTACACCGCCCTGGCCAAGGAGAACTGCCTGGATGGCTTCCGATGGCGCAACGGTGACGCCATCAATGCCTCCATCGGCCAGGGTGACACGTCCATCACTCCGCTGCAGTTGGCGATGACCTACGCGGCGATCGCCAATGGCGGCACGGTGTTCGAGCCGCATGTCGCGAAGGCGATCCTCACCAGCGGTGGCGAGGTCGTCCAGCAGTTCGGCCCGGTGGTGAGGGGCACGGTCGACGCGCCCGTGGGCACCTTCGACTTCCTCCGGACGGCCCTGGCCGGGGTGACGACCGATGGCACGGGTCGCATCCCCTTCGAGGGATTCCCGCTCGACACCATCCCGATCGCGTCGAAGACGGGATCCGCCCAGGTCTTCGGCGCCAAGTCGACGACCGCCTGGTACGCCAGCTTCGCGCCGGCGAACGATCCGAAGTACGCCGTCATCATGATGGTGACCCAGGGCGGGACCGGCTCCCTCACCGTCGGTCCCAGCATTCGCACGATCTACGAGGCACTCTTCGGGGTCCAAGGTGACGTCGTGGACCCGACGACCAGCGTGCTCGTCGGCGGATCGCCGTCGACCTCACTGCCCATCGTCCGACCCGATGGCATCCCGGTGACCCCGGCGGATGAGGCCAGCCCGTCGCCGAGCACCACGGGAGCCGGCCCATGACGCCCGTCGACGTGCCCGTCAGCCAGGAACGCCGCTTCCTCGGTGCGCGCCAGCAGGGGCGTGCGTCGTACTGGCGTCGCCTGGACTGGGTGCTCCTGCTGGCAGCACTCGTGCTCAGCGCGGCGAGCTCGGTCTTCGTGTGGTCGGCGAGCCGATCGGATCTCGCGGGCGACGACCCGCAGTACTTCCTCAACCGGCACCTCATCAACATCGCCATCGGCCTGGTGCTGGCCTTCATCATCTCGAGGCTGGACTACCGGCTCCTGCGTGCCTACACGCCGGTCCTCTACGGGCTGGCCATCATCGGCATTCTGCTCGTCTACACGCCCCTAGGCACCTCGATCGCGGGCGCGCGGGCCTGGATCCGGGTGCCCGGCGGCTTCACGTTCCAGCCGTCGGAGTTCGCCAAGGTGGCGATCGTGCTCATCCTCGCCCTGATCCTCGCGGAGAAGCGCGATGCGGAGTCCGCTCCCCGGGATCGGGACGTCCTGCTCGCCCTATGCCTCGCCGCCATCCCCATCGGACTCGTCCTGCTGCAGAACGACACCGGGACCGTGCTCATCATGTGCACGATCGTGGTCGCGATGGTCGCCGTGTCGGGTGCCCGGACGCGCTGGGTCGCGGGCCTGCTCGTCGCGGGTGCCACCGCGGCGGTCGTCGCCTGGCAAACGGGGCTGCTCAAGGACTACCAGATCGCCCGGCTGACCTCCTTCGTCAATCCCGAAGACGCGGCGACCACCGCGGCCTACAACGCCACCCAGGCGCGTATCGCCATCGGAGGTGGCGGCATGTGGGGGGCGGGACTCTTCCACGGGCCGCAGACGCAAGGCAACTTCGTCCCCGTCAACGAGAGCGACTTCATCTTCACCGTCATCGGCGAGGAGGTCGGCTTCGTCGGGGCGACCATCACGATCCTCCTTCTCAGCATCATCCTGTGGCGCGGCATGCGCATCGCGATGGCGTCCACCGAGTTGTTCGGCCGGCTGGTCGCGGCCGGCGTCGTCGCCTGGCTCGCCTTCCAGATGTTCGAGAACATCGGCATGGCCCTCGGCATCATGCCCATCACGGGCGTCCCGCTGCCCTTCGTCTCCTACGGGGGGACATCCATGTTCGCTTCCTGGATAGCGCTCGGTCTCCTGGAGAACGTCCGGATTCACGAGCAGTCCTCCTGAGGGCTGTCGGTACCCTGTCCTGCATGTCCGCGCAGTCGGTGTTCCCGCGCCTCGAGGAGATCCTGCCCCTCGTGCAGAAGCCCATTCAGTACGTCGGGGGAGAGGTGAACGCCGTCGTCGGAGACTGGGAGTCCGCGGAGGTGCGCTGGGCCCTCATGTACCCCGACGCCTACGAGGTCGGCGCCCCCAACCAGGGCGTGCAGATCCTCTACGAGGTGCTCAATGAGCAGCCCGGGGTCCTCTGCGAGAGGACCTACGCCGTGTGGCCCGACCTCGAGGCCCTCATGCGCGAGCGCGGCGTCCCGCAGTTCACCGTGGACTCCCATCGGCCCGTCGGGGCCTTCGATCTCCTCGGCGTGTCCTTCTCCACCGAGCTGGGCTACACCAACATGCTCACGGCGCTCGACCTCGCGGGGATTCCGATCGAGTCCGCCGACCGGGAGCTCGGTCATCCCCTCGTGGTCGCCGGTGGTCACGCGGTGTTCAACCCCGAGCCGATTGCCGACTTCATCGATGTCGCCGTCCTGGGGGATGGGGAGGAGGCCGTGCTGCGCCTCACGGAGATCGTCCGTGCGTGGAAGGACGACGGGCAGCCCGGCGGCCGTGACGGCCTGCTGGAGCGCATCGCGATCTCCGGCGTCGCCTACGTGCCCGCGTTCTACGAGGTCGAGTACCTCGAGGACGGGCGCATCCGCCGCGTTGTCCCGCGTCGCTCCGGCATCCCGTGGCGCGTCGCCAAGCACACGCTGATGGACCTCGACGAGTGGGACTACCCGCGGGCTCCGCTGGTACCTCTCGCCGAGACCGTGCACGAGCGCATGAGCGTGGAGATCTTTCGCGGCTGCACCCGGGGCTGCCGCTTCTGCCAGGCGGGCATGATCACCCGGCCCGTCCGGGAGCGCAGCAAGGCCGGCATCGCGGCGATGGTCGAGAGAGGGCTCCAGGCCACCGGCTACGAGGAGGTGGGCCTGCTGTCGCTGTCGAGCGCGGATCACTCCGAGATCGCCGAGGTCACGACCTACCTCGCCGACTGCTACGAGGGATCAGAGACGTCGCTGTCGCTGCCGAGCACACGCGTCGACGCCTTCAACATCGACCTCGCCAATGAGCTCTCGCGCAATGGCCGCCGCAGTGGCCTTACCTTCGCGCCCGAGGGCGGCAGCGAGCGCATGCGCAAGGTCATCAACAAGCAGGTCACCGAGGACGACCTCATCCGCACGGTTGCGGCGGCCTACGGCGCGGGCTGGCGGCAGGTGAAGCTCTACTTCATGTGCGGCCTGCCCACGGAGACCGACGAGGACGTGCTGCAGATTGCCCGGCTGGCCGCCGAGGTGATTCGCGTGGGGCGGGAGGCGAGCGGGCGACGCGATATCCGCTGCACCGTCTCCATTGGCGGATTCGTGCCCAAGCCGCACACCCCCTTCCAGTGGGCGGCGCAGCTCGACCACGCGACGACGGATGCGCGCCTCGCGCGGCTGCGCGACGCCATCCGTTCCGATCGTGAGTACGGCAAGGCGATCGGCTTCCGCTACCACGACGGCAAGCCCGGCATCATCGAAGGCCTGCTGTCGCGCGGCGATCGGCGCGTCGGCCGCGTGATCCGCCGCGCGTGGGACCAGGGCGCGCGATTCGACGGATGGAGCGAGCACTTCGACTTCGACCGCTGGGCCGCCGCCGCCGAGGACGCGCTGCGCGATGCGCCGGTCGATCTCGACTGGTTCACCACGCGCGAGCGCGAGCAGTCGGAGGTGCTTCCATGGGATCACCTCGACTCTGGCCTGGATCGCGAGTGGCTGTGGGAGGACTGGCAGGCATCTCTCGACGAGGATGGCGTGGAGGACTGCCGCTGGACACCCTGCTTCGACTGCGGGGTCTGCGACCAGCTCGGCACGGAGATCCAGATCGGCCCGACGAGTGTCGACCTGGGCATGCCCCGGGCTGGCGCGACAGCGTGAGTCGTACGCCGCCTCGCGACTTCGTCGCTCCCGTTCAGCGGTTCCGCATTCGTTACGCCAAGCGTGGACGCCTGCGGTTCGCCAGCCACCGCGACTTCCAGCGCGCCTTCGAGCGTGCCCTGCGCCGGGCCGGCGTGCCGATGGCCTACAGCGCCGGCTTCTCCCCGCATCCGAAGATCTCCTACGCCAACGCGGCCCCGACGGGGACGGCCAGCGAGGCGGAGTATCTCGAGATCGGCGTGGCCCAGGCGTGCGATCCGGAGGACCTGCGCGCCCGGGTCGATGCCGCTCTGCCCCCGGGCCTGGACCTCCTGGAGGTTGTCGAGGTCCGGACCCCGGATTTCGTCCAGCGCCTCGAGGCGAGCCGGTGGCGCCTCGAGCTGCCCGGAGTGTCCGCCGAGGATGCCCGGACGGCCGCTGAGGCCCTCCTGGCGTCCCCGGAGGCCGTGGTGGAGCGCCTCACGAAGAACGGACTCCGGCGCTTCGATGTCCTGCCCGCGATCGTCGAACTCTCCGTCCGGCCATCCGACGGGGCCGAGCGGCCCTGTGCGATACTTCAGGTGGTCTTGCGGCAGGCGACCCCCGCGGTGAGACCAGATGACGTCCTCGCAGCTCTGCGTAGCGTGGCCCTCCTCATACCGGTCCCGCCCATGGTGACCCGGGAGATGCAGGGGCCGCTCGTCGAGAGTGGGAACCCTGGGGCCTGGTCCCTGGGCGATCCCCTCGCCGCCGATCGCGAGGCGTAACCAGACTTGCGTTCCGGCTCGCCGGGACGGACCAGAGCAAGGCTCCGCGTGGCGTGCATGCGCCCGGAGCCGTGAGAGGACCAGACCTGATGGTCGACGACACGTCGCCCCAGGCCGCCGCCCCCAAGGCTGCGACCACCCGCACCCCGCGCAAGGCCGCCACGCGGCCCGCCGGCCCGCCTGCCGAGGCTAAGCCCACGGCCGCCGAGGCCAAGCCGAAGCGCACGACCAAGGCCAAGGCCGAGGAGTCGGCAGAGGCCAAGCCGAAGCGCGCTGCCAAGGCTGCCGCGGTGCCGCTCTTCCAGGCGCCCGACCCCGACGCCGCCGAGCCCGCGCCCTCGCGCCGTCGCGCCAGCAAGGCGGCGGCGAAGTCCACCGCGTCCGACGAGTCCAGCGCGCCGGCCGCCGATGCTCCGTCCGAGGGCCCGTCCGAGGACGGCGGCTCGCGAAGCCGACGTCGGCGTCGAGGCGGCCGTGGCCGCCGCGGCGCCTCCGGGGCCGAGGATGCCGGCACCGAGGCCGACGAGACCGAGGAGGACGAGGACCGCGAGGGCGGCTCCACGCGCCGCCGTCGCCGTCGCCGTCGCCGTGGCCAGGACACCGGGCCCGAGGCCGACGATCCGGAGCGCACCGTCGTTCGCGTGCGCGAGCCGCGCGCCAAGGAGGAGGCCACCGGGCTCAAGGGCTCGGTCCGACTCGAGGCCAAGCGGCAGCGCCGACGCGAAGGGCGTGACGCCGGCCGGCGCCGCGCACCGATCCTCACCGAGGCGGAGTTCCTCGCGCGTCGTGAGTCCGTCGACCGCGTCATGGTGGTGCGCCAGACTGGCTCGCGTACCCAGATCGCCGTGCTCGAGGACGGCGTGCTCGTGGAGCACTACGTCGACCGCGGATCGTCGTCGTCGATGGTCGGCAATGTCTACCTCGGCCGCGTCCAGAACGTCCTGCCCTCGATGGAGGCGGCCTTCGTCGACATCGGCAAGGGCCGCAATGCCGTGCTGTACGCCGGTGAGGTCAATTGGGATGCCGCGGGCCTCGAAGGGCAGCCGCGCCGCATCGAGATGGCCCTGAAGTCCGGCGACCCCGTTCTCGTCCAGGTGACGAAGGACCCGATGGGGCACAAGGGCGCCCGCCTCACCAGCCAGGTGTCCCTGCCCGGTCGCTACCTCGTCTACGTGCCGGACGGCTCCATGACCGGCATCAGCCGGAAGCTGCCCGACACCGAGCGCACCCGTCTCAAGGCCATCCTCAAGAAGGTCATGCCCGAGGGCGCCGGCGTCATCGTGCGCACGGCCGCCGAAGGCGCCTCGGAGGAGGAGCTCACCCGCGATATCGCCCACCTCACGGCGCAGTGGGAGGAGATCGAGAAGAAGAAGGAGTCGGCGTCCCCGCCGGCCCAGCTCAGCGCCGAGCCTGATCTCGCCATCAAGGTCATCCGCGATGTCTTCAACGAGGACTTCACCAAGATCATCGTCTCCGGTGCGCCCGTCAATGAGCAGGTCCGCGAGTACGTCGACTCCGTGGCACCCGACCTCGTCGAGCGCGTGGAGACCTGGGCGGACAGCCAGGACGTGTTCGCGGCGTACCGCGTCGAGGAGCAGCTCATGAAGGCGCTCGACCGCAAGGTCTGGCTGCCGTCTGGCGGTTCCCTCGTCATCGACCGCACCGAGGCGATGACCGTCGTCGACGTCAACACCGGCAAGTTCACCGGCCAGGGCGGCAATCTCGAGGAGACGGTCACCAAGAACAACCTCGAGGCCGCCGAGGAGATCGTCCGCCAGCTGAGGCTGCGTGATATCGGCGGCATCATCGTCGTGGACTTCATCGACATGGTCCTCGAGAGCAACCGCGACCTCGTGCTGCGCCGTCTCGTCGAGTGCCTCGGCCGTGACCGCACCAAGCACCAGGTGGCCGAGGTCACCTCCCTGGGCCTGGTCCAGATGACGCGCAAGCGGATCGGCCAGGGCCTGCTGGAGGCCTTCTCCACCACCTGCGATTCCTGCGGTGGCCGGGGACACCACGTCTCCCTCCACCCCGCCGACGGCGAGACCGCGCCGGTGGCCAAGGCGGGGCGACGCAAGGGCAAGGGGGTCGACCCGGCCGACGTCATCGCCAAGTCCCTGG
>JBPCSL010000044.1:0-11336 GCA_051007175.1 Candidatus Nanopelagicales bacterium | reverse complement strand
TCCTCTCCCTCGATCGTCACGATGCCCGCGGGTGTCGCGACGGCCAGGCCGTCGTCGACGACGGTCGTTCGCGGGAGCCAGCGCGGCGCGGGATCGAGGACGGTGCGGGCGTCGTTGAACTCAAACCTGCGGAACGCCGACCACGGCAGCACGAGCACATCGCCACTGCGCGCATCGGCCTGCAGTCGTTCGCGCGTCGTGCTCCACGCCGGCGGGTAGTCGACCGGGGACAGCCGGCCCGCGACGCCCCAGGCGAGATCCGGCAGCAGGGCGATCGGCACCAGAACCGCCGCGGCCACCAGCGCGCCACGCGTGGCGCGATCGCTCATCCGGGCGCAAAGGCGCGCGACCCCGAAGGCCGCGGCCGCAGCCAGCAGCAGGGCGAGAGGCGCCAGGAGCTTGTGGGAGTCGCGCAGCAGGCCGCCTCCAGGCAGCGATGCCAGCAGGGTCCCCCATGGCCCGGGGACCCAGGCTGAGGCCCAAGCGGCCCCGACGCCCGCCACGGCGCTCACGCCCCACCACCAGGCCGCGGCGCGCCCGAGCCGGCGGGTCAACTCCGGGAAGCCATAGGCCGCGAGGAGCACGACCAGGATCGCGACGACGGGCGCGCTCGGCCAGGTGCGGGACGCAGGCACGACCTCGGCGTTCCAGATCCCGCCGAGCCCCAGGGAGGTGAGCAAGACGCCGCCCGCCTCAGCGCGCAATCCGAAGACATCGGCCGCCATCGGGTCGTTGTCCAGCACGGCGGGGTGCATGAGCGCCGGGAGTGCCCACGGGATCCAGGTCGCGGCGGACGCCACCGCGACGCCGACGCGCGGCCATGGCTTTGCCTGACCCCCGGGGCCGACCGCGATCGGCACCGCGAGGAGCACGGCCAGCAGCCCGCCGCTCGGAGTGATCCCGGCGGCCGCCACCTGCAGGACCAGGCGCAGGCCGGCCCCGGGGACACCGCGTCGCATGTCGACGGCGGATGCCAGGGCCCAGGGCACGAGCGCATAGGCCAGCAGGAGTCCCCAGTGGCCGATGACGAGCCGCTCGGCAACCCACGGATTCCACATCGCGAGGGTGGCGGCGACGACGCGCGCGCTCCACGGACAGCCGCGCAGAAGGCGCAGCATGCCGAGCCCCGCCACGAGAGGGACGGCGATGAGCACCGCCTTCTCCAGCAACTGGCCTGGCAGCACTGTCTCGACGAGCGCGACAACGGCATCCTGGGGCACCGCCCGGGGAAGCGAGCCGCCCAGTCCGAGGGAGGCCGGCAGCAGGTCCTGCCGGGGCGTGAAGACGAGGTCGTAGCTCAGCACGAACCCGGGAGCGAGGGTGGGCGCCGTGATGATGAAGGTCAGCAGGCATACCCAGCCGTAAGCCAGTCCTCGCGTCACGCGCGCCGCTGACGCCTCCATGGGCCGTTATCGTGGCACGGGTGAACGCCCGGAGGAGCGTCGTATCCCACACGCTCGTCGTGGCCGTTGCCCTCGGCGTGGCGCAGGTGCTCGCCTACGCCGTGAGCGTGATCGCCGCCCGGCGCCTAGGCCCTGAGCAGTTCGGCGTGTTTGCCGCCCTGCTGGGCATCCTGCTCATCGGGAGCGTCCTCGCCATGGGGATTCAGGCGGTGGCGGCCCGGAGACTCGTCCACCTCGCCCCCGATCTGCGGGGCGGTGCGTCGCGCGACATCCTGCGCGACGGCCTCATCGGCGGCCTGGCGGTGGCCGGTGCCACGGTCCTCGTGAGTCCGCTTCTGCTCTGGCTGCTCCGGCTCGACGCCTGGGGACCGATCCTGCTGGCGGCAGTCGCCTTCATCCCCATCACCGTGGCGGGGGCGCAATATGGCGTCGCGCAGGGCAGGGAGTCCTACGGCCGGCTGGCCGCGGTGTACCTGTGCGTCGGCCTCGGTCGAGGCATCGGCGGGATCGCGGGCGCTCTGCTCGCGGGAACGGTGCTCGGCACCATGGCCGGACTCGCTCTCGGCACGATCGCGGGCGCGCTCGTCGGGCAGTGGGTCATCGCGCCACTCGCCCGTGGCCATGGCGAGCGCGTCGCGCACTTCTTCGGCGAAACCTTCCACGCGACTCACGCGCTGCTTGCCCTCTTCGTCCTCACCAACATCGACGTTCTCCTGGCGCGCGCGCTGCTCACGCCCTACCAGGCGGGCGAATACGGGGTCGGCGCTGTCATCGCGAAGGTCGCGTTCTGGCTGCCGCAGTTCATCACGGTGGTTGCCTTCCCGCGCTTCGCGGACACTCGACGGGCGCGGGCAACGGTGGTGAGCCTCGCCTCTGTCGCGGGCATGGGCCTCCTCGTCGTCGTCGCGACCGCTGCCCTGCCCACTCTCGTGGTGGGCTTCGTCGGCGGGTCGGCGTACGAGGACCTGGCCCCGGTCGCCTGGATGTTCGCGGCCATCGGCGCCCTCTTCGCCCTGGCCCAGGCGCTGCTGCTGACACGCCTGGCGGTGGATGACCGGCGGGCGGTCTTCGCCGTCTGGGGCTCGGCCGCACTGCTCGCCGCACTCGCCTGGCTCGTGATGCCGCGCACCGTCGCCGGCCTCGCCGCGAGCGCGCTCACGGCGGGCGCGGTCCTGGCAGTTGTCGGCGTCGTGACGACATCCGTCGAGTTGCGGCGGCTCCGCTACTCGGTCACGACCGCCAGGGGATCCGGCCAGTTGCCCGGCGTGTAGATCCCGTTGTAGCCACTGTCCGGGCCCATCGCATTCTCGATGGCCGTGGGACCTGGGTAGACGCCGTTGCGCACCCACTCATCGAGCAGGTCGATCACCGCGACACGCGACTGCAGAGTGAAGTTGCAGTGACCCGCACCGTAGGGAGCGCCCTCCTCAGGGCTGTATTCCGCGGGCGCGATCGTGTAGAGCTGCACGAGCTCGGCCTTGACGTTGCCCTGCGCCAGCTGGCTCTGGTAGCGGTCGCGGAAAAAGCTCTGGTTCTGGACAATCACCAGGGGGTCGGCCTTGGTGTGCATCGTGATGGTCGGCACCTGAATCGCGCCGCTCGGGTTGCCACCCCGCTCGATGGCCGCCGCCTTCGCCGTCGGATCGGCCGCGACGCGCGCGCCCGCGTCGAGGATCGCGGCGTTCGCGTCCGCTGCTCCCTCGCCGCCGATCGCATCGATGAGCGTCTTCTCGTCCTCAGAGATGCGCGCGGCGTAGTCGGTCTCCTCGTTGCCGACGACGCTGCCCCCATAGCGCTGGTCGATGTCGTAGCGGCCCACGGTGCCGTAGGCCACCGCGGTGAGCAGCGCCTCGATGGTGCCGGACACCGTGCTCACGATGTCGTGCCCGTCGTAGGTATAGGTCTGGTTCGGGGCGTCCACGATGGCCGCGATGGTGAGGATCTTGCCGATCGCCTCGGTGTCCTGCTTCTTCGCGGAGTCGATGAGCCGGGAGGCGGCTCCCTGCCAGGCCTGCACCGCCTCCTCGTAGGACGCGTAGTCGGAGATCTTCATCTCCGGGTAGATGAGCTGCTGCACGCCGTACACCGCATCGAGGGCGACGCCGATATTGGGCTCCAGGCCCGCCATCACCCCGCAGAGCGGGGCTGCGCCGCTCACCCATTCTGGGTGCTTCTCCGACAGCGTCTCGGTGATGAGGCCGCCGAGAGAGTCACCCCAGACGTAGACGCGATTCGGCGTGCCGACATTGGCGGCGAAGAACGCGTAAAGATCCTCGCCCGCCTTCACCCCCTCCTCGACGGCCCACCCGTTCGCGCTGTATGCCGACCCCGCCAGGGCATAGCCCTTCGCGAGTAGCGCCTCGCCGAGCGCCTTGTCGTTGGAGTCCCAGCCCGGCACGGCCACGGGCGTCGTGGACACCGGGTCGAAGTTGGGCGGGAAGGGCTGAGCCGGGCGGTAGCCATGCGAATACAGGAGCAGCGTGCCATTCCAGGTCGTCGGCATGACGATCTCGTACGCCGCACCGTCCAGGGTGCCGGTGCAGGCCGCTTGTCCGCAGGCCGTGAAGGGGACGTCCGTGGCCTGATCGCGGGCCTGGGGCATCGCGGCCGCGGAGGAGCAGGCGGCCAGGAGTAGTGCGGAGGCCGCGAGGGCGGCGAGAGAGCGGCGAGTCATGGCCCGGAGTCTGCCACGGGCATGCGGCTCCGGCGCCGATTCTGCTAATGGCCCGCGGCCTCCCAGGTCTTCCCGGAGCCGATGGAGACGTCAAGGGGGACCCTCAGGTCAGCCGCGCCAGCCATTCCGTTGATCAGGATCTCCTGGGCCCGCTCCCGTTCGCCGGGCGCGACCTCGACGACGAGTTCGTCGTGGACCTGCAGGAGCAGCCGGGACCTCATGCCCTCCACCGCCAGGTCGCGGGTGACCGAGAGCATGGCCACCTTGATGATGTCGGCCGCCGACCCCTGGATCGGGGCGTTGAGCGCCATGCGCTCGGCCATGTCGCGACGCTGCCGGTTGTCGCTCATGAGATCCGGCAGGTAGCGGCGTCGGCCGAGGATCGTCTCGGTGAATCCGCGTTCGCGCGCATCGGCGACGACGCCTTGCAGATAGTCGCGAATACCGCCGAAACGGGCGAAGTAGTCGTCCATGAGCACCTTCGCCTCGTCCGGCTCGATACCGAGCTGCTGCGCCAGGCCATAGGCGGACAGGCCGTAGGCGAGCCCGTAGGACATCGCCTTGATGCGACGGCGCATCTCCGCGTCGACGGACGTGGCATCCACGCCGAAGACGCGGGAGGCGACCGTCGTGTGCAGGTCCTCCCCCTCAGCGAAGGCAGCAATGAGGCCGGTGTCCTGCGAGAGGTGCGCCATGATCCGCATCTCGATCTGGCTGTAGTCCGCGGTGAGAAGGCACTCGTAGCCTGCACCCACCACGAAGCACTGGCGGATGCGTCGACCCGCCTCGGTGCGGATCGGGATGTTCTGGAGGTTGGGGTCCGTGCTAGAGAGGCGCCCTGTTGCCGTCACCGTCTGCTGGAACGTCGTATGGATGCGCCCGTCATCGGCGGCCAGCGGGATGAGCCCATCGACCGTCTGGCGCAGCCTGCTCCAATCGCGCCACCGCAGGATGCACTCGAGCACCGGATCCTGCGTGCGCGCGAAGAGCGACTGCAGGGCCTCGGCATCGGTCGTGTAGCCGGTCTTGATCCTCTTCGTCTTGGGAAGTCCACGCTCGCCGAAGAGGATCTCCTGCAGCTGCTTCGGCGACCCCAGGTTGAACGGGCGCCCGACGATGCGATGGGCCTCGGACTCCGCTGCCCGGGCCTCGTCGGCGAACTCGACCGACAGCCGCTGCAGTCCGGGCAGGTCGACGGCGATACCGACCCGCTCCATCTCGGCCAGGACCCGCACCAGCGGGAGCTCCACGTCGTGGAGCAGAGCCGTCGCGCCGCGCTGGGCAATATCGGCCGTCAGCACCGCCGACACCTCCCGGACCGCCGCGGCGGCCCGCGCCAGGTCCTCCCCCTCGTCGCCCCCGAGCGCGAGCTGGCCGCTGGCCGCCGCGCCGAGCGACCGGCCGAGGTAGCGCTCCGAGAGATCCGCGAGATCGGGGCTGCGCTGCCCCGGCTGGACGAGGTAGGCCGCCACGGCCGTGTCGTCAGCGAGGCCTCGTAGCTCGAGCCCGGCCGCCCACAGGCCCAGGAGGGGGCCCTTGGCGTCGTGGAGGACCTTCCCCCGCTCGGGGTCCCCGAGCCAGGCCGCCACCGCCGTGCTGTCCGTCGGCCCCAGGGCCGGGAGAGGACACACGGCGAGGGAACCATCGGGCGAGGACAGGGCGAGGGCGTCCACGTCGCCGGTGCCCGCACCCCAGTGGCCTTGCACGGCGACGCCCGTGAGCGATCCCGCATGGCGGTCCAGCCACGCCGGCCAGCCCCCCTCCGGCACCTGCTCGACGTCAGCGTCCGGGGCAGGCGCCGCCGGGGCGACCTCCGTCGCCAGGGTGTCGAAGAGGCGATCGCGCAGCACGCGGAACTGCAGTGCATCGAAGACCTCGTGCACGGGTTCGCGCTCAATCGGCCGGCGCTCCAGGTCGTCGAGCGCGAGGTCGAGCGACACATCGCGGACAAGCTCGGTGAGCTGACGATTGACGAGCACCTGCGGCAGGGACGCGCGCAACGCCTCCCCCACCTTCCCCTTCACCGTGTCGACGTGGTCGACAAGGCCGGCCAGCGAGCCGTACTCGTGCAGCCACTTCGTCGCCGTCTTCTCCCCGACTCCGGGGATGCCCGGCAGGTTGTCGCTGGGATCCCCGCGCAGAGCGGCGAAATCCGGGTATTGCGCCGGCGTCAGGCCGTACTTCTCCTCCACGGCTTCCGGCGTCATGCGCGCCAGATCCGACACGCCCTTGCGCGGGTAGAGCACCGTGACGCGGGGACTCACGAGCTGGAAGGCGTCACGGTCCCCGGTGATGATGCAGGTCTCCACCCCGGCGGAATCTGCCTGCGTCGCGAGCGTCGCGATGACGTCGTCAGCCTCGTAGCCCTCCACCTCGATCCAGCGCACGCCCATCGCCGTGAGGACGTCGCGAATGAGGTCGACCTGGCCCCGGAACTCCGCCGGGGTGGCCGCGCGCGTGGCCTTGTACTCGGGATAGGCCTCGCTGCGGAACGTCGTGCGCGAGACGTCGAAAGCGACCGCGACATGCGTGGGATCCTCGTCGCGCAAGGCATTGATGAGCATCGACGTGAAGCCGTACACCGCATTGGTGGGCTGGCCTGCTCCCGTGGAGAAGTTCTCGACCGGGAGGGCGTAGAAGGCACGGTAGGCGAGGGAGTGCCCATCCAGCAGGAGGAGGCGGTGCTCACCGGACGCCACGCCCCGATCCTAGGCTGGTGCCATGACGACTCCGCCCGACGCCTTCGCCGCCGCCATCCAGCAGGCCGAGATCGGCGGCCTCGGTGAGCGCATGGGCGTCGAATGGCTCGAGGTCACTCCCGAGCGGGTGACGGCCCGAATGCCGGTGGCCGGCAACACCCAGCCCTTCGGGCTGCTCCACGGCGGCGCGAGTGCCGTGCTCGCGGAGAGCACCGGGTCCGTCCTGGCCAACCTCCTCGCCGGCGAGGGCCGGTTCGCCGTGGGCATCGAGCTCTCCTGCACCCATCACCGCAGTGCGCGCGAGGGCTATGTCACGGCCACGGCGACACCGATCTCGGCGGGTCGGACGCTTGTCACGAGCGAGATTGCCGTCGAGGACGGGGAGGGACGCCGGATCTGCACCGCCCGCCTCACCTGCTTTCTGCGGGATGCCTAAGCCCCGGGATCCGCGGGCCGAGTCCCGCCGTGATCACGGATCGACCCGATGACCCCCACGAGGTGACCGCCGCGGCTATGCTCCCCGCAGCGCGCCCATCCGGGTCGTCGAACCACCGAGGAGGCCGAGTGCACCGGGGTGTTGCCCGATTCGTCCTGGCCGTTGTCGGGCTCCTGGGCGCTCTCGTGGTCCTGGCCGGCCCGGCCCATGCCGCCGGCAACTCGATCACCGCCATTGTCACCGACGCCGATAAGGCCCCCATTGCGGGCGTGGTGGTCAACGTGTCGGGCGCTGACGGGTTCACGGGGACCGGCAAGACGGGGGCCGACGGCAAGGCCACCATCGCGGTCCCCAAGGGCGGTAAGTACGAGGTCTCCCTCGACGAGGCCACCATCCCCGGTGGAGCGAAGGTGAAGGACGGCCCGACGCGCACCATCAACGTGCTGGTCGGCGATGCCAAGGCGCTCTTCCCCGTCGGCGTGCCTGACAGCGGCGGGGGCGGGGGCGGCGGCTCGGGGACCATCACCCTCGACCGCGTCCTGCAGCTCCTGCTGGATGGCCTGGTCCTGTCCCTGCTCATCGCGCTCGGCGCACTGGGCCTCAACCTCATCTTCGGCACCACCGGCCTGTCGAACTTCGCCCATGGCGAGCTCCTCACCCTGGGCGCCTTCACGGTCTTCGTGCTCAACGTGTGGCTCAATATCAACCTGCTCATTGCGGCTCCGCTCGGCCTCATCATCAGCGCGGGCCTTTGGGGCTGGGGGCAGAACCAGATCCTGTGGAAGCCGCTGCGCAAGCGCAAGACGGGCCTCATTGCCGCGATGATCGTGTCCATCGGCCTGGCGATCACCCTGCGCTACACGATCCTCTTCATCTTCGGCGGTGCGCCCAAGAGCTATGCGCAGTACGCCGGCCAGGCGGGGATCGACCTGGGCCCGGTGTTCATCACCCCTAAGGCCATCGTCCTCTCGCTCATTGCGATCGTGGCCCTCACGCTCACGGTCGTCTGGCTGCGCTCCTCGCGCATCGGCAAGGCGACGCGAGCGGTCTCCGACAATCCCGCCCTCGCCTCGGCATCGGGGGTCAACGTCGAGCGCGTCATCTCCGTCGTGTGGATCATCGGTGCGACCCTGGCGGCCCTGGCAGGAATCTTCCTCGGCATGACGCAGAACGTCGTGTGGACCATGGGCCAGTACCTCCTCCTCACCATGTTCGCCGCCATCGTGCTGGGTGGCCTCGGCACCATTGGCGGTGCGCTCGTGGGCTCTCTCGTCGTCGGTGTCACCGTCCAGCTGAGCACGCTCATCGTGCCCACCGAGTTGAAGACGGGAGCTGCTCTCGTCCTCATGATCGTCCTGCTGCTCGTGAGACCACAGGGCCTACTCGGTCGACCGGAGAGGGTGGGCTGACATGGATCTCGGATTCGCGCTCACCCAGGCCATCACCCAGGCGGTCGGCGTCACCGCCATCATCTACCTGCTGGCCACCATGGGCCTCAATATCCAGTTCGGCTACACCGGCCTGCTCAACTTCGGCCAGATCGCGTTCGTCGCCGTGGGTGCCTACGGCGTGGGCGTCCTCGTGGTCTTCCACGGCTGGAGCCTGTGGGTGGCCATCATGGCCTCGCTGGTGTTCTCCGTCGTCCTCGCCCTCATCCTGGGCATCCCGACCCTGCGACTACGCGCCGACTATCTCGCCATCGTCACCATCGCGACCGGCGAGATCATGCGGCTTGCACTGAAATCCTTCGACTTCGTCGGCGGGTCCCAGGGCGTCAACGGCAAGATCGGCGAGGACTTCTACGCCCTCAACCCGTTCCCTGACCAGCCGCGCTTCGAGTTTGGCCCCTTCAGCTACACGCGGGCCGATCTCTGGGTGGTCATCGTCGGCTGGCTCGTCATCGTCCTGCTCCTGCTGCTCACGTGGGCCCTCATGCGCAGCCCCTGGGGCCGCATCCTCACGGGCATCCGCGAGGACGAGGACGCCGTGCGTTCTCTCGGCAAGAACACCTATCTGCGCAAGATGCAGGCCCTGATCCTGGGCGGGCTCTTTGGCTCCGCCGCCGGCATCTTCTGGGCCGTGGCCAAGCAGTCGGTGCAGCCGGACTCCATGGTTCCGGACTTCACCTTCTTCTGCTACACGATCCTCATCCTGGGTGGAGCCGCTCGGGTGCTCGGCCCCGTGCTGGGCGCCATCATCTTCTGGTTCCTCCTGGTCTTCGTCGAGCAGATCCTCGTGATGCTCGTCCAGTCCGGGCCGTTGGACTTCCTCGAGGTCACGCAGGTGGGCCAGATCCGCTTCATCCTCGTCGGTTTAGGCCTCATGCTGCTCATGATCTTCCGACCACAGGGAATCCTCGGCGACAAGAAGGAGATCGCACTCGATGCCAGGTGACATCTCCGCCACTGCAGTGTCCGCCCTCACCTCGGTCGCACCCGAGGCCGGGGCTCCCAAGCCTGACGCCATCCTCGTGGCCGACGCAGTCTCCCGCCAATTCGGTGGACTCACGGCCGTCGACGTGGCCCACGTGGAGTTCCAGCGCGGTGCCATCACGGCGCTCATCGGGCCCAACGGCGCCGGCAAGTCGACGTTCTTCAACCTGCTGAGCGGCTTCGACAAGGCAGACTCCGGGACCTGGAGCTACAACGGCAGCGCGGTGACCAACACCCCACCCCACCGCCTCGCCCGCAAGGGGATGGTGCGCACCTTCCAGCTCACCAAGAGCCTCTCGCGCATGACGGTCCTCAACAACATGCGTCTCGGTGCGTCCCACCAGAAGGGCGAGGTAATGCTCGCCTCGATCTTCCCCTTCACGTGGCGCAGCCAGGAGAAGCAGATCACCGAGCAGGCCATGGAGTTGCTGGCGCGCTTCAATCTGGCCGAGAAGGCCAATGACTTCGCTGGCTCGCTCTCCGGCGGCCAGCGCAAGCTCCTCGAGATGGCCCGCGCACTCATGCTCAAGCCCGACCTCATCATGCTGGACGAGCCCATGGCCGGCGTGAACCCAGCCCTCAAGCAGAGCCTGCTCGACCACATCCGGGATATCCGCGAGGACGGCACCACGGTGGTCTTCGTCGAGCACGACATGGACATGGTGCGTGACGTGAGCGACTGGGTCGTCGTCATGGCCCAGGGCAAGGTCATCGCCGAGGGCGCCCCCGACGTGGTCATGCGTGACCAGCGCGTCATCGACGCCTACCTCGGGGCGCACCACGACCAGCAGCTGACCTCGAGCGGAGAGTCGCTCACCGAAGGGAGCTCATCATGAGCGGCTTCGACACCGGCGCCGGCCTCCCTCCGGGCGAGGAGAACGACCCCCGCGAGCTCCCGGTCTTCGAGCAGGAGATCGACCTCAATGCCGAGCAGCGCTCCGTGCCCGGCCCCGAGATCCCCGGCGAGGAGAAGTACGTCGTCCACGCGAAGGACCTCATCGCCGGGTACTTCCCCGGCGTCAATATCCTCAACGGCTGCTCCCTCACGGCCACGGATGGCGAGCTCGTCGGCATCATCGGGCCCAACGGCGCTGGCAAGTCCACCCTCCTCAAGGCGATGTTCGGTCTGGTGCGCGTCAGTGAGGGCACTGTCACCCTGCGCGGTGAGGACATCACCAACCTCCGCGCCGACGTTCTCGTCAAGCAGGGCGTGGCCTTCGTCCCCCAGACCAACAACGTCTTCCCCTCGCTCACCATCGAGGAGAATCTCCAGGTGGGCTGCTACCAGAACCCCAAGGCGTTCACGCAGCAGTTCGAGAAGGTGGCCACGCTGTTCCCCGCCCTGGGCGAGCGTCGCAAGCAGCGCGCGGGGTCGCTCTCCGGCGGCGAGCGGCAGATGGTGGCCATGAGCCGTGCGCTCATGATGGATCCCACCGTCCTCCTGCTCGACGAGCCGAGCGCCGGCCTCTCCCCTGCCCTGCAGGACCAGGTATTCGTCAACGTCAAGGCCATCAACTCCGCCGGCGTCACCGTCATCATCGTGGAGCAGAACGCCGCCCGCTGCCTGCAGATCGTCGACCGCGGCTACGTCCTGGACCAGGGGCGCAATGCCTACACCGGTAGCGGTAAGCAGCTCGCCAACGACCCCAAGGTCATCGAGCTCTACCTCGGCACCCTCGCCAAGGCATAGCC
>JBPCSL010000043.1:0-5428 GCA_051007175.1 Candidatus Nanopelagicales bacterium | reverse complement strand
CATGCAGACGTGTTCCTCCACACAAGGACACCGGATGCCCGGCTGGATTCGCTCACGACGGTGCTGCCCGCGGCGTCCTGGCACGAGCGGGAGATCGGCGAGATGTTCGGCGTCGAGTTCGCCGGCCACCCCGACCCCCGCCCACTCCTCCTCGTGGCCGGCGCGGCATCGCCACCGCTTCTCAAGGGCACCGCCGTGCGCGAGCGCATCGATCAGCCCTGGCCCGGTAGGTCGGGCACGGCGACCGAGGGAGCGGGGCGGCGTTCGCGCAGGACCTCCATGCCTCCCGGCGTGCGGGCCGAGTGGCTGCAGGAGGGGGAGTGACCTCCATCCCGCCGCGCGCGCGCGGCGTCATCGCCTTGGATCCGGAGGCCTGCACCTCCTGCATGATCTGCGTGCGCGAATGCCCCGACTGGTGCATCGAGATCGACAGTCACACTGTGGAGGTCACCGAGCCGGGTGCGCGCCGTCCGCGCAGCGTGGCCGTCCTCGATCGCTTCACCATCGACTGGTCCTTATGCATGTACTGCGGGATCTGCGTGGAGGTCTGCCCCTTCGAGGCGCTCTTCTGGTCTCCCGTCCACGACTACGCGGCAGCATCACGAGACGATCTCGCGCAGGGCACGCAGCGCCTGGCGGACTGGCTGCCGACGGTGCCCTCGAACGAGGCTGAGCCACTCCCATCCGATGCTAGGTTCCACGGGGAGGAGCCATGACGGACCCGGATGCCATCGACTGGCCGCGATTGCAGGAGGCTGCCGTCGCGGCCCTGGACAGTTCGTATTCGCCGTACTCCCACTTTCCCGTCGGTGTCGCCGGCTTCACCGAGGAAGGCCGCCTCGTGTGGGGCGCCAACATCGAGAATGCCTCCTACGGCATCACCCTGTGCGCAGAGTGCTCCATGGTGTCGCATCTCTTCGCGACGGGCGGCGGTCGGCTCATCGCCGTGTGGTGCGTCGACGGCACGGGAGCGACCCTCATGCCCTGCGGTCGCTGCCGCCAGCTGCTCTACGAGCATGGCGGCCCGGACATGCTCCTCATGACCCCGGACGGCGTGCGGACGATGGCGCAGATGCTGCCCCAGGCCTTCGGACCCCACCATCTCGAGGAAGCGCGCGAGTCGGGTTCGCGCTGATCGAGGCGCCCTAGGCGAGGGCGAGGGCCGCGGACACGCTGTCGCGCAGCGCCTCCATCGCGGCCTGACCGGTCGCCGTCGCCGCCGCGAGATCGCCGTCGACCGGGGTCACCACCTGCAGGTAGCACTTGAGCTTGGGCTCGGTGCCGCTCGGTCTCACGATGACCCGCGCGCCGTCGAGGGCGAAGAGCAGCCCGTCGGTCGGCGGCAGCCCGTCGGCGCCCGCCTCCAGTTCGACGAGCTCCTTCACGGCACGGCCGCCGAGCTCGTGCGGGGGGTCGGACCGCAGCCGGGCCATCGCGTCAGTGACGAGCGCGACGTCGGAGACGCGCCGGGAGACCTGCGAGGTGAGGTAGAGGCCGAATCGATGCGCGAGGTCGGCGAGGACATCCTGGATTCCGCGATTCTGGGCCTTGAGATGTGCGGCCATCTCCATGACGAGCAGCGAGGCCGTGATGCCGTCCTTGTCGGTGACGTGCGCAGGATCGACGCAGTAGCCGAGCGCCTCCTCGTAGCCGAAGAGCAAGCCCGGAACCCGGGCGATCCACTTGAAGCCGGTGAGCGTGACGGCGTAGTCGAGGCCCGCATCGAGGGCGATGGCGCGGAGCAGGGTGCCCGACACGATCGACTGCGCAAGCGTGCCGGTCATCGTCTCCCCTGCGCGGCGCCGGCGCTCGATCGTCCACCAGCCGAGGAGCCAGCCGACCTCGTCGCCGGTGAGCATCCGGTAGCCGTCGTCGGTCGGGATGCCGACGGCGCAGCGGTCGGCATCGGGATCGTGGGCGATAACGAGGTCGGCCCCGCAGGCAGCCGCCTCGGCGAGGGCGAGGTCCATGGCCCCGGGCTCCTCCGGGTTGGGGAAGCGCACCGTGGGGAAGCGACCGTCGGGGGCGAATTGCGCGGCCACGGTCCGCGGATCCGGGAAGCCGGCGCCGCGGGCCGCGCGCAGGAAGACCTCGCCCCCGACACCGTGCATCGCCGTGTAGACGGTCGCGATGTCGCGCGGCCCCGGCGGCAGCAGATGCTCCGCCTGTGCGATATAGCCGTCAAGCACGCCGTCGTCGAGGGTGACGTAGTTGTCGGATCGCGGGATGCCCGCGATCGCACCCACGCCTGCGATGCAGTGGGAGATCTCGGCGTCGGCCGGTGGCACGATCTGCGCGCCGTCACCGAGGTAGACCTTGTAGCCGTTGTCCTCCGGCGGGTTGTGCGAGGCCGTGACCATGACGGCTGCGCTCGTGCCGAGGGCATGGATGGCGAATGCCGTCACGGGTGTCGGCAGCGCGCGCGGCAGGACCATGGCGGAGATGCCGGCGCCGGCCATGATGCGCGCGGTGTCATGGGCGAAGACGTCGGAGTCGCGGCGCGCGTCGTAGCCGATGACGATAGAGGTGCCCCCGTGCTCGATGAGGTACGCCGCGAGCCCGGCGGCGGCCCGGGCCACCACGACCCGGTTCATCCGGTTGCTGCCCGGGCCTAGTCGGCCGCGCAGGCCGGCGGTGCCGAACTGCAGGGTCCCGTCGAAGGCGTCGGCGAGCTCCGCGAGCGCCGCCGCGTCGCCGGAGGCGGCCGCCTCCATGAGCGCGCGAAGCCCGTCGCGTGTCGCGGGATCGGGGTCCTCGGCCGCCCATGTCCGCGCGATCTCGAGGAGATCGTCGAGCGAGCCGGGCGCGCCGGTCATGGTGCCGGCTCGGAGGGGGGCAGTAGCGCCGCGAGGTAGTGGAAGAGCACGGAGCCCGCGTCCTCGGTGAACTGGTGCAGTTGCTCGGGCGTCGAGGTGAGCTGGTCTCCTTCGAGGCGATTGAGCAGCACCGCGCAGATCATGGCGAAGGAGGGGAAGCCCCACCAGTTGAGGTAGGCGGCGAGCATCGCGCCTTCCATCTCCATATTGCGCACGCCGTGGGCGTGCAGCCACTCGAGGAACTCCTGCTTGCTTTCCATCGTTTCCAGGCGAATCGCCCCGTCGAGGCGGAACTGCTCGAGGAAGAACTCGTGGGTTGCCACGGTCGTGCCGGTGACGATGGGGATGCCCGAGTCGTCATTCGCTCGCAGGATGGCCTCGCGCGTCGCCTCGGGGAACGTGCCGTCGAACCAGTAGAGGCCGCTCCCACCCTGCATGAGGCGGAAGGGCTTGAGGTCCGGCATGACGGCCTGGGACGAGACCACGATCGTGCCGCCAGGGAGCCCCACCCCTCCGCTGGTGCCGACGCGCGCCCAGAACACCTGGTCGAGGGCCTCGAGATCGCCGCGCTTGAGGAAGTAGAGCATGCGCATGAGCTCCTGCACCGCGATCGAGGCGCTGGGCATGCCCATGCCATGCGAGGCGAAGAGGACCCCCGCGGTGTAGCGGGTGACGAAGCGCTCCTCCTTGGGGAAGGCGAGGATCTCCGTGCCGCCGTTGAGGTCGCTCCAGCGTCGCGCGAAGTCCTGGATGCGGTCGCCGGAGCCGGCCATGACCACGGCGCGGACATCGCGCAGGCGCTCGAGCAGCGGATCGGCGGTCGACACGCCAAAGTGGTAGTAGACGTCGTCGTGACTGCCGTCGAGAACGCCGTCGAGGAACTCGTGGTTGATGTTCTCGGTCCTCATGGCGGCCGTGGCCCCGGGTCAGCGGTAGTTGACGAACTGCACGGGGAAGTCGAGGTCGGCGTCCTTCACGAGCTGGATGACCTCCTGGAGGTCGTCGCGGCTGGAGCTCGACACGCGCAGCTCATCTCCCTGGACCTGGGTCTTGACCTTCTTCGGCCCCTCGTCGCGGATGAGCTTCGCGAGCTTCTTCGCCTGCTCCTGGCTGATGCCCTCCTTGAGCTGGCAGGTGATCTTGTGCAGCCGGCCTGACGCGCGCGCGTCCCCTGCATTGAGCACCTTGAGGCTGATGCTGCGCTTGACCAGCTTCTCCTTGAGCACCTCGAGGGCGGCCTTGACGCGGTCCTCGGTCTCGGCCTCGAGCTCGATAGTCATCTCGCCCTTGAACTCCACCTTCGCCCCGGTGCCCTTGAAGTCGAAGCGCTGGGCGAGTTCCTTGCTTGCCTGGTTGACGGCGTTGTCGATCTCGGCGCGGTCGATCTTGGAGACGATGTCGAAGCTGTTGTCGGCCATGGCCGACATTCTGGCCTATGCCCGGATCCTCCGGCAGGCCGTCTCCCCGGGTGCCAAGGGGCGCACCCAGAGGGTGAAGCCCTCTCCCTGCCAGGTGTACGCCGAGCCTTGACGGAAGGAGTCCGGGAACTCCCCGTAGGTGCGTGCGCTGATTGAGCCGCATTTCCCGTCCGGCAGCGTCGGCCCCGGCCACTCGAGCTGCTGCTGGGGCCCGTCCGTGGTCATGCGCTGGATCTCGTAGGCGGAGGGCTCGAAGGCGCGGGAGGGCCGTGCCGTCACCTGGTCGATGAGCGCCTGCAGCCGCTGGCGCGCCTGCCGCTGGTCGGTGCGGAGCCCCGCGTCCATGCCGAGCGCGTTGATGCGTGCCCACGTAGCCTTCCCGTCGGCACGTACGCGGGTCCTGGTGTAGCCGACGTCCGCGACGGGGACGTCGCCGAAGTCGACCCCCGAGGTCGCTCGCATAAGGGAGAGGCGGAATGCGCGGGCCTCGCGTGGCGCCAGGCGTGCCATGCGGTACGTCGTCACGTCGTGCGCGTCAACGTCGCTGGTCGTGATGAACCGCCCATCGGCGTACAGCGTGAACAGGACCGTGCGATAGCCCAGGACTCCTGTGATGGTGAAGCCGCCCTCGACCCAGGCCGCCGCGACGACCCGGTCGGCGCGCATCCCCGGATCGGCCGTCGCGGTGTGTGATGCGAGCAGGGCGCTAATGGCAAGGCCAAGGGCGAGGATGACGCGCACGCCTCAGGGTAGGTCACCGGGGGATTGCCCTCATCGAGTGAACGACGCGCGCGCCACCGTTGCTCGTCACGTCACGGTCGGAGACCATGGGCCGGTGACCGTGCCGCGGGCGATCCTCTTCGACCTGGACCGCACCCTCGTCGACCTGCAGAACCACACCGACTACGCCGCCGCGCTGGCCGATCTGCATGTCCTGCTGGAGGGCTGGTCGGAGTTCACCGTCCTGGACGCCGACTGGGATGCCCCGACCCTGGAGTGCATGGCGATCCTCGTCGCGCTCTCCCATGACCCTCGCTGGGGACCTGCGTCCGCGACGGTCGCAGCGCACGAGCGCGCGGCCGTCCCGCGATCGCGACCGATGCCGGGCCTGGCCGAGGCGGCTACGGCCTGCGGAGGCCTGCCCTATGCGGTCGTCACCCTGCTCCCCCCGGACGTGGCCCGCGAGACCCTCGC
>JBPCSL010000042.1:0-28380 GCA_051007175.1 Candidatus Nanopelagicales bacterium | reverse complement strand
ACTCTCAGCAGGCTCATGAAGACGGTGGTCGTGGTCACGGTGACCAGCAGGCACCACGGGCACAGGGCGCCGATGACGAAGTAGGCCTCGTAGAACAGCCAGTAGGCGAAGGCCAGGCCGATCGAGTAGACGGCCATGGCGGTATTCATGAACCAGCGCGGGAAGAGCACGCCGCCCAGGGCGGCGACGGCCACCGTGATGACGACCGGCTCCGCGATGAGCCCGAGGAAGGCGTTGGGGAAGCCCAGCAAATTGGCCTGCCAGGTGATGCCGACCTTGGCGCACGAGATGGTCGAGGAGATATTGCAGGAGAGGGCGGCGTTGGGGTCCTTGGCCAGGACGATGGCGTCCACGGACAGCACGATGGCGGCGACAAGGCCCAGGGCGCTCGAGATGAGCATCTCGACGTAGGCACCGCGATGACGGCAGTCCCGGGCCCTCGGCAGCACGCGATCGCCGACCTCCTGATCGACGTCGTCCACTCGCTCGCTCGACACTGGAACCCCTCCCTGCGGCCACTCGACCCTAGCGAAGGGGACGCGCCCCGGCCCGCCGAGGTTCCCGGGGGCGGATCCCGCGCGCCCGCCCGACAGGGGCGGCTCTGCCGACCCGCCGGGCCACCTCGAACCAGGCCACGCCGACGACGCCGACTCCAACGGCGAGGGCCCACTGCCCCGGCAGGAGGAAGCCCAATTGGAGGGCATCCCGCACAGCCGGCACCAGGACGAGAATGCCAAGCAGGATCGCCGCGGAGACGATCACGGCGAGGAGAGCGGGGTTTCGCCTGCGCAGCAGCGCACCCAGGGCGGAAGTGCTGCGCGAGCGATTCACGAGGATCAGCCCGACATTCCCGGCCACCAGGGCAACGAAGGTCATGGTCCGGACGACCTCGTCGCTGAGCCCCGCGGCCATGGTCGCGACGTACAGGCCGAAGACGACGGCGAGGAGCACCGAGCCCTGGACCAGCGCGAGCAACAGCTCCCTCCGGCCGAACATCGACGACGTCAGCGGGCGGGGCCGCTCGTCCATGACCGCCGGATCGACCGGCTCCGCCTCGAAGACCACCGAGCAGGCCGGATCGATGATGAGCTCGAGCAGCGCCACCTCAATCGGCATGAGCACGAGCGGCCAATCGGCGACGAACACCGGGATGAGGGCCATGCCGTAGATCGGGATGTGGACGGCGATGACGTACGTGAGGGCCTTGCGCAGGTTGGCGAAGATGCCGCGCCCCTGGCGGATCCCCGACGTGATCGAGGCGAAGTCATCATCGACCACGACGAGGTCCGCGGACTCGCGGGCGACGTCGGTCCCGCGTCCGCCCATCGCGATGCCAATATCGCTGGCGCGCAGGGCCGGGGCGTCGTTCACACCGTCGCCGGTCATGCCGACGACCTCGCCGTCCTCCTGCAGGGCGCGCACGAGGCGCAGTTTCTGCTCGGGGACCATCCGTGCGAAGACGCTGACTCTCTGTGCAGCGTCGGCGAGCTCGACGTCCGACATCTGGGCGAGTTCAGGCCCCGACACGCAGCCGGCCTCGGACGGAATGCCGATCTCGCGAGCGATCGCGAGCGCGGTGCCGGGATAGTCGCCCGTGATCATCACCGTGCGCACCCCGGCGCGCGCGCATTCGGCGACGGCCTCCGGCACACCCGGTCGCACCGGATCCTGAAGTCCCGCGAACCCAAGGAACTCCACGGACATGTCCTCCTGGGACTCCGGGAGCGGAGCATTGGGCGGCAGGTGAGCCCGGCCCACGGCGATCATCCGGAGCCCGTCGCCCGATGCGGCCTCGACCGCTCTCAGGGCGCGGTCGCGCGCCGCATCGGAGAGCCGCGCGAGGCACACGATTGCTTCGGGAGCTCCCTTGACCGCGATCGTCACCGAGCCGTCGTCCGCTCGCCACGCGTGCGCCATGGACAGCTGGGCCGACGACAGTGGGTACTCGCGCACGAGGGAACCTGAAGGGGGACGCCACGCTCCGAGCGCCTCATCGGCCAGCGCGGTGAAGGCTCGGTCCATCGGGTCGAAGGGGCGCTCCGGGCACGCCAGGGCGCCCATCCGCACAATGGGGTCGAGCCGGTCGGGAAGCCGATGGTCGAGGACATAGCGCTCGCTCCCCTGCGTCACCTCCCGCACGCTCATCTGGTTCAGGGTGAGGGTGCCGGTCTTGTCGACGCACACCACCGTGGCCGACCCCAGCGTCTCGATGACGGCGGGGCGCCGCGCGAGAACGTTTCTCCTCGACATCCGCCAGGCACCCATGGCGAGGAAGACGCTGAAGACGACCGGGAATTCCTCCGGCAGCACCGCCATGGCGGTGGTGATGCCCGCGAGCGCGCCCTCGAGCCAGTTGCCCCGAGTGAGGCCGTAGACGACGAGGACAACCATCGCCGCCACGCCTCCCAGCACCGCGAAGACGACGACGAGGCGATCGAACTCCCGCTGGAGTCGCGTGCGCGACGACTCGATGCCGTGCAAGGCGGCGCCGATGCGACCCAGTTCCGTGGACGAGCCGGTGCCCAGGACCTCGTAGATGCCGTGACCGCCCACGACCAAGGTGCCCGAGAAGAGCCACGGCATGCCCTCCCCGCCCGGAGGTCCCATCTCCACCACCCCCTCGCGCGTCGCCTTGGTCACCGGGACGGACTCCCCCGTGAGAGCCGATTCGTCGGCGAGGAGGTTCACGCCTTCGAGGAGTACGCCGTCAGCCGGGATGCGATCCCCCTCGTTGAGGACGATCGCGTCACCCAGCACCACCTCGCGCCCCGGGACGCGGATCCGCTGGCCGTCACGGATCACCAGCGCGCGCGGCGAGCTGAGGTCGCGCAGCGCCGTCAGGGCGTTCTCCGTCCTGTGCTGCTGGTAGATCGAGATGCCGATGACGAGGACGACGAAACTCAGCAGGATGGCGGCATCCAGCGGCTCCGCGAGGAGGAGGTTGATGGCGCCGGCGGCGAGCAGGAGAAGCAGCATCGGCTCGCGGATCACCGACCATGCCTGGCGCAGCAGTCCCCGTCGACGCTCCGCCGGGAGCTCGTTAGGCCCGTCCTGCACCAGTTGGCGCGCCGCCTCAGCGGCGGTGAGGCCCGGCGGGACGGAAGAGCCGCCCCTCTCGGGCTGCCCCGTCGTCATCACCCGCCTCCTGGCCTTCCCTTCCAGGGTGGCCGAGTGGACGGGGAGCCGTCACGGGCCGAACGTCCCTTGCCCGGTCAGGAAGCCGAGGTCACCGCGCGTCGACGACGATGGGACATCACGGAGAGCCAGGCCATCGAGGACAGGAGGGATCCCGCGCTGAGGAAGGAGCCCACCGACAGCACCGACAGGGCCGAGCCGATCGAGGCGATGCTCAGCACCGATCCCACGGAGCCGATCGAGAGCGCGGAGTTCTTCGAGTAGATCGACAGGACAGAGTTCTCCGAGCCAATGCTCCACTTCGACGACATGCCTACATGACCGCATCGAGGAACTTGCGCGTCTCGGGCATCTTCGCGCCCGCGAACATCTCCGCCGGGGTCCCCTGCTCGAGGATGACGCCGTTGTGGAAGAAGCACATGCGGGAAGCGACCTCGCGAGCGAAGCCCATCTCGTGGGTCACCACGATCATCGTGGTCGAGTGACTCTCCGCCAGGCGCCGCATGACGGCGAGGACCTCGTGGATGAGCTCGGGGTCGAGAGCCGAGGTGGGCTCATCGAAGAGCATGACCTCTGGCTTCATGGCCAGCGCACGAGCGATGGCCACGCGCTGCTGCTGACCGCCCGAGAGTCGGATCGGGTGAACATCGGCCTTGTCGGCCAGGCCCACATCGGACAGCAGCGACATGGCGAGCTCGCGCACGGCGGACGCGGGCTCCTTGCCGACCCGCAGTGGCGCCTCCATGACGTTGTCGATCACCGTCATGTGCGGGAAGAGGTTGAACTGCTGGAAGACCATGCCGCACCGGGTGCGCAGGTGCCGGATCTGCTTGCGCCGATGCCGCGTCGGCGGGCCCGCGGAGACGCTGAGGCCTGCCACGTCGATCTCCCCCTGCGTCGGCTCCTCGAGGAAGTTGATGCACCGCAGGAAGGTGCTCTTGCCGGATCCGGAGCGCCCGAAGACGACGACCACCTCGCCGGAGTTGATGTCGATGTCGATGCCCTTGAGCACCTCGAGCTCGCCGAAGGACTTGTGGAGGTTGCGGACGCTCACGACAGGAGTGCTCATGATCCCTTCACCGCCGTCCGGACGTAGCCCTTGCTCATGCGGGCCTCCAGCTTGCGCTGGAAGAAGGAGAAGATCGCCGTCAGGCCCCAGTAGACGAGCGCGGCGATGATGAGCGCCTCAAGATTGCGGAAGTCCGCCTTGCCGGTGAGCTGGGCAACGCGGAACGGATCGGCCCAGAGGAGGGTCGTGCCGAGCAGTCCGATGAGGGCGGTGTCCTTGATCATCGCGATGAACTCGTTGCCCGTAGGCGGGATGACGATGCGTGCCGCCTGGGGAAGGATGACGCGCCGCATGCGCTGCCCGTAGGTCATGCCGAGGGCGTCGGCGGCCTCGGTCTGGCCGTGCGGGACGGCCTCAATGCCCGACCGGAAGATCTCCGTCATGTAGGCGCCGTAGTTGAAGGCGATGCCGACGATGCCGGCAACCTGCGCGGGCCAGATGAACCACGCGGCGTACTGCTGCGGCAGGAGGCCACTGGCGAGCTGCGGCAGGGCGAGGTACCACAGGAAGAGCTGCACGATGAGAGGCGTACCGCGGAAGAACGACGTGTAGAAGCCGCTGATGCCGTAAGCAATGGGGTTCTTCGAGATGCGGCCCAGCGACCCCAGGAGCGCCAGGATCATCGCGCCGGTGATCGCGATGACGGAGAAGAGGACGGTGACCCAGACGCCCTTGACGATGGCGGGTGCCTTCTGAACCATCCACTCGATGTCGAAGCCGCTCTTGAAGAAGGCGATGCCGAGCAGCACGAAGATGACCGCCCACACGGCGGCGACCTTGATGCGGAAGGGAACCTTGAGGCTCGCCGCCTCCAGGGACTCCGCGAGCCCGTGCCGCTGACGCGGCACGGGCTCGCGAGTCGGAGCCTCAGTCATCGACGCTTACGCGCCCGGGCCCTTGGTGATGTCCGTCCCGTACCACTTCATGGAGAGCTCGCTGAGCGTGCCGTCCTCGTGCATCTCCTTGATGATGCGGTTGAGCTCGGTCACCAGGCTGTCCACCGGGAGCGAGGAGCTCTTGTCCGCCGCGACGGCCAGGGGCTCGAGGAAGACGGGATCGCCGACGAGCTTGATCTTCTTGCCCTTCTTGATCGCCTCCTCGATGGTCGGCTGCGCGGAGACCACGGCGTCGACACGGCCGAGCTGCAGGTCCTGGATCGCCGTGGAGTCGGTGTCGTAGGTGACGATGTTGATGTCCTCGGGCACGAGGAACTGGAAGTCGAAGCCCGGGATCTTCAGAGAGCGGTTGAGGTAGTACTCGTAGGTGCAGGCGCCGCAGACTCCCACGGTCTTGCCGGAGAGCTGGTCGATCGACGTGATGTCGCTGTCGGCTCCCACGGCCACGGCCGCCGGCGTGTAGTAGTAGGGGACGCTGAAGTCGAGCACCTGGGCGCGCTCATCGGTGATCGACATGGAGCCCACCGAGACATCCCAGCGGTCGTTCCAATTGCCGGCCGTGATGACATCCCAGGAGGGGGTCTCCCACTCGGTGGTGACGCCCATGCGGTTGGCGATCTCATTGGCCACGTCGATGTCGAAGCCCTGCCACTCGCCCGTCGCCTCGTCGTAGGACGACTGGGGCGGGTAGGCCGGGTCGGTGGACACGCGCAGCACGCCCGTGTCGAGGATCTGGGCCAGTAGGCCATCGGCCTGCGGGGCGGCACTGCTGGAATCCGGGGCCGCGCTGCTCGACTCGGGAGCCGCTGAGCTGGACTCCGGCGCCGCCGAGCTCGAGGACGAACTGCCGCCGCTGCCTCCGCAGGCGACCAGGACGGCCCCGCTCAGGAGCAGTGCCCCGGCCGCAGCCAGGCTTCTCATCGATCGCATAACCCACCCTCTCGTGTCTGGGACTCCGCCATTCTCACGAGAGGGGCCGGGACTCGCCGGGTTTTGGCCAGATTGTTGCGGGATCTCCACCGCGGGAGGCTTGGATGGGTAGGTGACCCCACCCGACCGCCAGAGCCGGGCCCCGTACGCCGAGGCCCTCCATGTCAATGCGCAGGAGGGCTGGACCCGCCTTGGGGTCCCCGGCCACCAGGACCAGCCGGAGCACCACCCGGCCCTGGCCAGCCTCGCCGGGCCGGAGGTCCTCGCCATGGACATCCCGATGTTCACCGAGGGGGTGGACCTGCCGGCCCCCGGGTCCTCGGGGCCGAGCCCCCTGGAGGAGTCGCTCGTCCTCGCCGCGGAGGCGTGGGGGGCGCGGCGCACCTGGTTCCTCACCCACGGGGCCTCCCAGGGCAACCATGCCGCCTGCCTCGCCCTGCGCGCGCTCTCGGGTCACGCCGTCGTGCAGCGGTCCGTGCACACCTCGGTGATCGACGGCGCGATCCTCGCCGGCCTGCGCCTTGAATTCGTCCAGCCCACCGTCGATCCGCACCTCGGCATCGCCCACGGAGTGACCGCCGCCGCGGTCGAGGAGCAGTTGAGTGCGCATCCGGGCGCGGCCGCGGCGTACGTCGTGACGCCGTCGTACTTCGGCGCGTGCGCGGACGTGCCCGCCATCGCGGAGGTCGCCCATCGGCACGGAGTTCCGCTTGTCGTCGACGAGGCCTGGGGAAGCCACTTCGGCTTCCACCCGGAGCTCCCCGCGTCGGCCCTGCAGTCCGGTGCCGATCTCGTCATCTCGAGCACGCACAAGCTCGCCGGGAGCCTCACCCAGTCGGCGATGCTGCACCTCGCCAACGGGCCCTACGCCGACATCCTCGAGCCCCTCATCGTGCGAGCGATGACGACGATCCAGACGACGAGCCCGTCGGCACTGCTCTTCGCCTCCCTCGACCTCGCCCGACGCGACCTCTACCTCAACGGCATCGAGGGCATTGGCCGCAGCATCGCCGACGCGGAGCGCGTCCGGGAGTTGCTCAATGCCGAGGGCAGGTACGTCGATCCCGATCCGTCGATCCACGCGGCGCCCGATGTCATCGCCCTGGATCCCCTGCGCATCGTCGTCGACACGCGCTCGGGTGGTGTCCCCGGCTACGTGGCCCGTCGTCTGCTGGAGGAGCGCAGCCGCGTCCATATCGAGATGGCCACGGACTCCTGCACAGTGATGCTCCTCGGTGCGGGAAGTCGCGTCGATGTCGAGTACGTCGTGGACGCACTGCATGCGCTGCCCGCCCAGGATCTCGGCGCGCACCCGCCCATTCACCTGCCCGCCAACGGCCCGCGTGCGCTCGACCTGCGGGACGCCTACTTCAGCGCTGCCGAGATCGTCCCCCACTCCGAGGCGGCGGGCCGGGTGTCCGCGGACTCCCTGGCCGCCTACCCGCCCGGGGTGGCCAATGTCCTCCCCGGCGAGGTCATCACCGCCGAGGTCGTGGACTTCCTGCGCAGCACGGCGCGCTCGCCCTACGGCTGGGTGCGCGGCTCCGTCGACCCGGCCGTGGATTCGCTGCGGGTGCTCGCCTGAGCAGTGGGCCAAACGGCCCGCGAGGGACCCTTCCGGCCCACTAGCCTGCTCGGGATCGGCGGTCGTCGACCGCTTCGGCCAGGGAGGTGGCGTGGCGTCGGTGACCCCCGCGCTCAGCATTCGCGAGGTCTCCAAGACCTTCCCCACGCCCGAGGGCGGCGAAGTCCGTGCCCTCGATTCGGTGAGCCTCGAGATCGCCGATGGCTCCTTCACCGTGCTCCTCGGTCCCTCCGGTTGCGGCAAGACCACCCTCCTGCGCTGCATTGCCGGGCTCGAGTCCCCCGATAGTGGCGAGATCGACCTCAAGGGCGTGCGCATCGACGACGTCCCGGTCTGGAAGCGCCGCGTCAACACCGTCTTCCAGTCCTACGCGCTCTTCCCGCACATGACGGTCGCGCAGAACATCGCCTTCGGCCTGCAGATGGACAAGATGCCCAAGGCCGAGATCGGCCCCAAGGTCGATAAGGCGCTCGAGATGGTGCGGCTCGGCGGGCTCGGCGCGCGCCGCCCCAGCCAGTTGTCGGGCGGCCAGCAGCAGCGCGTCGCGCTGGCGCGCGCCCTGGCCAAGGAGCCCGAGGTCCTCCTGCTTGACGAGCCCCTGTCCGCCCTCGACCTCAAGCTCCGTCGAGGGATGCAGATGGAGCTCAAGAGGCTGCAACGCGAGACCAGCATCACGTTCGTCCTCGTGACCCACGACCAGGATGAGGCCATGTCGATGGGCGACCAGGTTGCCGTCTTCGACAGCGGCCGCATCGTGCAGGTCGGCACGCCCCGCGAGGTGTACCTCGCGCCGACCACGCGCTTCGTCGCCGACTTCATCGGGGAGGCCAACATCCTCGAGGGCACGGCTTCGGGCGGCGCCATCACAGTGGCGGGCTTCGGCATCGTGGCTCCTCAGGCACTGGCCAGCGACTCGCCCCGTCCCGCCGACGGCACGGCGTACCTCGCCGTGCGCCCCGAGAGCGTGGTCGTGACGCCGTCGCCGGAGGGCAATGGCCGCGTGGTGGACGCGATCTTCGTCGGCGGCGACCTTCTCATCGAGGTTCGGGCCGGCGACGCCGTCCTTGCCGCACGGCAGTCCGGCACCTCCCTCGCGCTCACCTCCGGGGACGCCGTGCGCGTCGAATTCCTGCCGGGCTCCGCTCGGATCGTGGACGCCTAGTGACCGGCGCTGACACGGCGACGCGGCGCAAGGCGCGGCGCGGCCAGGCGGGACAGGGGTCCTGGTGGGTGAGCCTGCCGGGGCTGATCTTCCTCCTCGCCCTGGTGCTGGCCCCGCTCGTCATCATCGTGATCTACTCGTTCCTCAGCCGGGCCAAGCTCGGCGTCGGAGTCAAGTGGGTGTTCAGCCCGCAGTCGTACGTCGAGCTCTTCTACTCCGAATCCCTCACCGGCGAGCGGACCTTCGACCCCACCTACCTGCAGATCTTCCTCAATTCGGTGCTCTACTCCCTCGCCACGGCGCTCGTGTGCCTCCTGCTCTCGATCCCCATCGCCATCTGGATCGCCACCCGACCGGCGCGGTGGCGCACGGCGCTCGTCTTCCTCGTCACCATTCCGTTCTGGACGAGTCTTCTCATCCGGACCTACGCGTGGGTGATCATCCTCAACGACAACGGCCCGATTAACGGTGCGCTCAACTGGCTCCATGTGATCTCGTCGCCCATCCCCATGCTCTACACGCCCTTCGCGACGACCGTGGGCCTCGTGTACTCATTCCTGCCCTTCATGATCCTGCCGATCTACGCGAGCGCGGAGCGCTTCGACTTCCGCCTCGCGGAAGCGGCGTACGACCTCGGCGCCACCAAGATGACCGTGCTCCGCAGGATCGTGCTGCCATCCATCCGACCCGGAGTCATTGCGGGGATGATCCTCGTCTTCATCCCCGCCCTGGGGTCCTATCTCGCTCCCGAGCTCCTCGGCGGTGGCAAGACCTCGATGATCGCCAACGTCATCGCCGCCCAGTTCGGTGCCTCGCGCAACTGGCCCATGGGTGCCGCTCTCTCGGTCATGGTCCTGGTGATCACCATGCTCGCCCTCGTGGTCTTCGCGGTCCTCGCCCGCAGGGGAGCCAAGTCTGGCAACCGCGACAGCCTGGAGTCCTTCCTATGAGGCGCCCCCGCGGGACCGGGGAGGCCCTGAGGAACTTCCCCCTCTTCGGCCTCATCTCGCTTCTCGTTTTCGTCTTCCTCTACATCCCGCTTGTCTTCGTCGTCGGCTACTCCTTCAATGCCAATCGCGTCGTGACGGTCTGGAAGGGCTTCAGCCTGTCGTGGTACGCCGACGTGCTCACCAACAACGACATCCAGCGCGCGCTCATGAACTCCCTGCGCGTGGCCGTCGTGGCGACAATCCTCTCGGTGCTCTTCGCCACCGGCCTCGCGATCGGACTGCTGCGGATGGCACGCGCAGGGCGGACCTTCGCGTGGAGCCTCATCATGGCGCCCCTGGTGATCCCCGAGATCGTCTTCGCCATCGGCACCCTGGCCCTCTTCGTCCAGGTCCGGTTCCCTCTCGGCGTCGACGCGATCACCCTGGCCCACACGGCGTTCTGCATCCCCTTCGCCCTGCTGCCCATTCGCGCACGGCTGCGCTCGGTCGACCTGTCGGTCTATGAGGCGGCCGCGGACCTCGGGGCCAATGAATGGACGATCTTCCGCCGGATCACCCTGCCCCTGCTCATGCCGGGGGTCATCTCGGGTGCCCTGCTGGCCTTCATCATCAGCCTCGACGACTTCCTCGTGTCGTACTTCCTGGCCGGGCCCGGGGGGACGACCCTGCCCGTCTATATCTTCGGCATGATCCGCAACGCCATCACGCCGGGAGTGAATGCCCTATCAACCCTCCTGCTACTGGTCAGCCTCGTTATCGTGACTGTGTCCTACGTCATCACCCGGAGAAAGAGGTAGCAATGACACGGTGGAAGAACCGCCGGATGCCCAGCATCGCGCTGGCAATCGGCATCACAGGGATGCTGGCGCTGGCCGCCTGCGGCGGGGAGACCACCATGGGTGGCGGCGCCAGCAGCGCACCCGCATCGTCGGCAGCACCCGCACCCTCCGACAGCGGTGGCGACGCCTCGCCCGCCGCGGACTTCCCGACTCCCAACGGCGGGGAGCTCAACCTCTACAACTGGACCGACTACATCTCCCCCGACCTCATCAAGAGGTTCGAGTCCGAGACCGGCATCACGGTCAACCTCGACAACTACGACTCCAACGAGACCCTGCTGGCAAAGCTTCAGGCCGGCGGCGCCAACTACGACGTGATCGTGCCCAGCGACTACATGGTGGCGCAGATGATCGACCTGGGGCTCCTGCAGGAGGTCGACCCGGCATCATTCCCGAACGGCAAGGACATCAAGCCGGAGTTCCTCGACGTCTACTTCGATCCGGGTCGCAAGTACACCGCTCCCTACATGTACGGGACCACAGGCATCGCCTACGACCCGACGAAGACCGGCGTCGAGATCACCTCATGGGCCGACTTCTTCAACGCGGACAGCCCCGCAGCCGGCAAGATCGGCACGCTCAACGACCAGGTCGAGGTCATCCATGCCGCCCTCCGCGCGGTGGGATCCCAGCCCTGCTCCACCAACAAGGAGGACTACGTCAAGGTCCAGGAGCTGCTCAAGAACTGGAAGCCCGAGGTCGCCGTCATCAACTCCGACGGCGTGATCGGCCGCATGGCTTCTGGCGAGCAGATCATGCACATGATGTGGAACGGCGCCTTCACGCGCGCCCAGGCCGACAACCCCAACCTGAAGTACGTGTATCCCAAGGAGGGCATCAACCTCTGGCAGGACAACTTCGCCGTGCCCAATGGCGCCCAGAACGTCGACAACGCGAAGATCTTCATCAACTGGATGATGGATCCGAAGAACATCGGCGAGGCGACGAACTTCGTGGGTTACGACAACGGCATCACCGGCTCCGACCAGTACATGACACCGGAGCTGGCGAGCAACCCGGCGGTCATCATCCCGGAGGAGTTCAAGGCGCTTGCGCAGCCGACTCCCGGATGCCCCGTCGATGTCATCGACCTGTACGACCAGGTCTGGACCGAGTTCAAGAAGTAGGACACTCCTGGTGGGGGCGGCCGTCGGCCGCCCCCACCAGCCGTCAGGAGGCCCCGTGAGCAGCACGCGCATCGACAACGCGACCGTCTGGACCGGCCACCGCCTGCCCTCGGGCGAGGTCTTCACCACCGACTGCGTCCTCCTGCGGGACGGCCGGATCATCGCCCTCGGGGCCCAGGCGCGGGCACTTCCCGCCGACGAGACCATCGACGCAGCGGGCGGCTTCGTCCTCGCCGGCTTCGGCGACGGTCACGTGCATCCGGTCTTCGGGGGCCTCGAGCAGCAGTTCGCCGACGTGCGCGACAAGGCCACGCCCCAGGAGATCGCCGCCTCGGTCGGTGCCTGGGCGCGTGCGAACCCTGGCGCCGAGTGGGTGCGCGGCGAGGGCTTCGACCACACTCTCGCGCCCGAGGGCATCTTCCTCGCCTCCTGGCTCGACGCCGAGGTCCCCGATCGCCCCGTCGTGCTGCGGGCCACCGATTACCACACGGTGTGGGTCAACTCCGAGGCCTTGCGCCGGGCCGGCTACGGAGTTGGCGTCGCGCAACCCCATGACGGCGAGATCGTCCTCGACGAGGGAGGTGTGCCCACCGGCACGCTGCGCGAGTGGGGCGCTTGGCGGCCCGTCTACAACCTCCTGCCTCCGGTGCCCGAGCAGACGCAACTCAAGGCGGTGTCCTACGCGTCGAGCTCCTTTGCGGCAGCCGGCATCACCTGGATGCAGGACGCCTGGGTGGAGCCCTCCGGGGTCGGTACCTGGCTGGCTGCTCACCGCGCGGGCATCCTCGACCAGCAGGTCGACCTGGCACTCTGGGCCGATCCCAACTCCTGGCGCGACCAGCTTGTCGGCTTCGAAGAGTCGCGCGGCCGGGTCCTCGCCGAAGGAGACGGGCAGGTCACCAGCCGCACCATCAAGTTCTTCGCCGACGGCGTCATCGAGTCGGGCACGAGCGCCATGATCGAGCCCTTCTGCGACTGCCCCCACTCCAAGGGACTGCCCAACTGGGATCCCGAGGAGATGAAGCTCGCGGTCGCCGCCATCGACGCCCTCGGATTCACCGCTCACATTCACGCGATCGGTGACTTCGGCGTCCGCATGGGACTGGATGCGGCGGAGTACACCGCGCGCCTCAACCCCCCGTGGGACCGGCGCTGGATCATCGTGCACACCCAGCTCGTCGATCCCGCCGACCTCGCCCGCTTCGCCGAGCTCGGCGTGATCGCCAACTTCGAGCCCTACTGGTCGAAGTTCGATTCCTGGCAGACCGAGCTGACGGCTCCGCGGCTCGGGCCCGAGCGCACGGCACGGCAGTACCAGACCGCGACCCTCGCAAACCTGGGCGCCGCGATCTCCTTCGGCAGCGACTGGCCCGTGACCACGTATGCGCCCCTCGAAGGCATCCAGGTCGCCGTGACGCGCCAGATGGCGCCGGGTGAGCCCGCGTGGATGCCGGAGGAGCGCCTGAGCGTCGACGCGGCCCTGGCTGCTTACACGAGCGGGGTGGCCTTCCAGTCAGGCCGCGCCGATGCCGGCTACGTGCGTCCCGGTGCCGTGGCCGACCTCGCATGGCTCGCGGCCGATCCGCGCACCGTGGATCCGATGACGATCGGCGCCATGCCGGTGCTCGGCACCTGGTACCGCGGGCGACGCACGTTCGCCGGCTGACATGTCCCTCACGCCCGGCGAGGCTGACCGCCTGCTCCTCTTCACGCAGGCACAGCTCGCCCGCGCTCGCCGCGAACGCGGCCTGCGACTCAATGTGCCAGAGGCGACAGCACTCATCGCCGACGCCGTGTGCGAGTGGGCGCGCGACGGGCTCTCCCTCCCTGAGGCACGCGATCGCGCTCGGACGATGCTGACGGTCGAGGACGTGCTCCCCGAGGTGCCGTCGATCCTCACTGACGTGCGCGTGGAGGCGCGCTTCGACGACGGGACCCGCCTGGTGGTCGTGCACGACCCGTTCCAGGTGCTTCCCCCGGAGCCCGCGACCGACCATGTCGCCTCCGGCACGCCGCTCGCGATACGCAATGAGGCCTCGACGCCGATCGGCATCACGTCCCACATCCACCTCGCCGAGGTGAACCCGCGACTGCGCCTCGACCGCGGGACGGCGTTCGGCATGCGCCTGGATGCCGCCGCGGGGACGACGCTGTGGATCGGCCCCGGCGAGACCGTCCAGGCGTACGCCATCCCGATCGCCGGCGGGCGCATCGTCGAGGGCAACACGGGCGTCGTCGACGGCCCGCTCGACGATCTCGCCGTGCGCGATCGGGCACTGTCGCGGCTGCGTGCCTGCGGCTACCTCGATGTCGTCGATGGCGCGGACCTGAATGCCCCCGCGGACGCCGAGTCTGCCGTGGCGCGACTCATGGAGGGCCGACGGCCATGAGCGACTACGGCCCTGTCGCCGACGACGTGCTCATCCTGGGCGATACCGGCCTGCGCCTGCGCATCCCCGACCGCGTGCCCGATGCTGGCGACGAATTCCGGGTGGGGTTCGGTAAGACCGGCCGGGACGGCATCGGGCTGGCGCCGGTCACCACCGCCGAGTCCTGCGACGTCGTCCTCACCAACGTCATCGTGATGGACCCGGTCGATGGCATTCGCGTAGCGTCGATCGGTATCCGTGAGGGGCGCATTATCGGTATCGGTCGCGCGGGTAATCCGCGCGTCTCCGATGACATCGACGTCGCGGTGGGATCGGGGACCGTCGTGGTCGAGGCCGATGGCCTGATCGCCACGCCTGGCGGCATCGACACCCACGTCCATTCCCTATCCCCTCGGGTCTTCGAGGCCGAGATCGCGTCCGGGGTGACGACCGTCATCGCCCAGGAGGCCGGGCCGGTCTGGGGTGTGGGCCTGGGATCGCGGTGGTACCTCGACGTCGCCCATCGGGCCCTCGACCACTACCCGCTCAACATCGGACTGCTCGGCCGCGGCTCGAGCTCCCGGGCCGAGGTACTGCGTGAGGCGGTCGAGGGCCACGTGTGCGGGTTCAAGGTCCATGAGGACACCGGCGCCACCCTGTCGACCATCGACATCGCGCTTCGCGTCGCCGACGAGATCGACGTACAGGTGGCCCTCCACACCGACGGCCTCAACGAGACGCTGTCGGTCTCCGACACCCTGGCGGTGCTGGATGGGCGCGTGATCCACGCCTTCCACGTCGAGGGCTGCGGCGGCGGCCATGCGCCCGACGTGCTCACGCTGGCCGGGCACGACCACGTCCTCGCGTCATCGACCAATCCCACGCTCCCCTACGGCAGTAATGCCGTGGCCGAGCATCTCGATATGATCCTGCTCTGCCATGGGATGGACGCTGGCAGCGAATCCGACCTGCGCATCGCGCGGGCACGGGTTCGGGGCGTGACCATGGCGGCGGAGAACCGCCTGCACGACATGGGCGTGATCCCCATGACGTCCTCCGATGCCCAGGGCATGGGGCGGGCCGGGGAGACCTGGTGGCGGACCTTCGCGCTCGCCAGCGTCCAGGCAGACAATCCCGACCGAGGCGGCTCCGCGGACCTTACGGGCCGCTCCGGGGTCGACGACAACGACCGGATCCTGCGATACCTCGCGAAGATCACCGTGAACCCCGCGCTCGCGCACGGCCTGGCCCACGAGGTGGGCCGTCTCGCGCCCGGTTTCCTGGCCGACATCGTGCTGTGGTCCCCGGGAAGCTTCGCCGCCAAGCCGTGGCTGGTGCTGAAGTCGGGCTTCCCTGCCTGGGGCGTCACCGGTGACCCGAATGCGAGCATCTCTGAAGCCGAGCCGCTGCAGCTCGCCGAGCAGTTCGGCGCGCTTGGTGCGGCGCCGGCCGAGCTGTCGCGCCTGCTCACCAACGGGGCCGCCGCCTTCGACTTGCCGTCGGCTCGCCAGGCTCTCGTCGTACGCGACTGCCGAACGGTACGTGGATCGGACATGGTGCGGCACGGCGTACTGGGTCAGGTCACCGTCGATCCTGATGGATCACGGGTGCACTGGAATGGAGAGCCGCTGCTTGGCGAGCCGGTGCGGAAGGTGCCGATCTCGCGGCTGCACTACTGGTAGGCAGGAGTCGCATCCACAGGGTGGCGCCATTCGCGCGGGCAACCTTGCCGGCGGCATCCACAGGGTGGCGCCATTCGTGCGGACAACCTTGCCGGCGGCATCCACAGGGTGGCGCCCTTCGTGCGGACAACCTGGCCGGCGGCATCCACAGGGTGGCGCCCTTCGTGCGGGCAACCTGGCCGGCGGCATCCACAGGGTTGCGCCCTTCGTGCGGGCAACCTTGCCGGCCCTCGGCAGGGGCGGGCCCCTCATACGGGACCCGCCCCCGGGAACGTCCCGGGGCCGCCCCGACGGGTCGGCTCAGCCTCCCCTGTCGGGCTCGTCTTCCCAGGACCCCGATGCCTAGGCGTAACGGGAGAAGATCGCGTCGATCTCAGCCCGCTCGGACGGGGTCAGCGCCTTCTCGCGCTCCCGGTCCCACATCTGCCGAAGGCTCAGGTCAGCCTCCGACTGCTTCTTCCAGAACTTCATGTCACTCCTTGCGTTCAGGGCCATGGGCCCGCTCCCCCAGGGTTGGGGGACCTGATCCCGCGCCCCTTATGGGGGCATGTAAACGGTGACATGGACCCTCTTCGTGAGGGAAAAGGGGGGGTCGCAGGCCGTGGGCCAGATCACGCGTGTCGCGGGAATCCCCTCGTGGCGGACCAGGGGAGCCCCCGCGGGTGAGGGGTTCTTCGGTCGAAAGGCATCACCGGGTGGCGCATGTCGACCGAAGAACGGCGCCCCGGGCCCTGCCCGAGGGAACCCAGCGGCAACCGCCGACCCCGGCGCCGCGGGGGGCGCTCATGAGTGAGGGCCGACCCCCGCAGGGAGCCGGCCCTCATCTCAGGACTGAGTGGCGTGCCTAGGAGTCCTTCCAGAGCGCGGAGCCGCGCTTCCACTCCTGCCATGTGTAGTTCCAGTAGCCCGCGAGGTAGTTGCTCGTGCCGGCCGGGATGCTGGAGCCCTTGACGTCGACCGGGGTGGCGAAGTCGGTGTTCTGGAAGATCCAGCCCGCATCCGTGGTCGTCATGTTGATGCACCCATGGGAGAGGTTGGCGTAGCCGATGGACCCATTCCACGGGGCGCTGTGGATGAACTCACCGTCATTGCTGATGCGCATCGCGTATTCGACCTTCACATCCCAGCCGTTCTTCGGATCCGGGTTGTAGAGCCGGCGCGGCGACTCATGCGTGGTGATGAGCTTGATGCCCGAGGCCGTCTCGAAGCCCGGCCGACCACCCGACACCGGGAAGGTTTGCGTCACCTTCCCGTTCAGGTAGTAGTCCATGGTCTTCTTGCGCAGGTTGACGGCGAGGTACACCGCGTCGCTGGTCTGGAAGCTCTTGGTGACATTGGGGCCCCAGGCGGTGCCAGCCCCCTGGACGCCGGTGAGGTCGGCCGTCAGCGTGATCGTGGCATTGCCGGGCCAGTAGCTGCGGGGACGGAACACCGCCTTGGTGTTGTCGACCCAGAACCAGCCCGCCTCGCCGAAGTCCTTGTCCGAGGTCACCACCATGGCCTGCTCCACCGCGGCCTTGTCGGTGATCGGAGCGCTGAAGTTCACGACCAGCGGGATCCCGATCCCGAACTTGCCCGGGGCGGGGAAAACGTCGAGGGAGAAGGTGTTCTCGGCCTTCTCCGTGGCGAAATTAACCTTGCCCAGGACGGTGCCGTCCGAGCCGACCACGCGGGCCCACAAGCGCACCGACGGACGGATCGGATCGGTCGTCCAGGTGCCAGCCTTGCTCGTCGCGCGCGCGGGGATCACCAACGACGGGTCGTCGTACCCGACAACCTCCACGGTCGCGCCCTTGGCGACATTGGTGACCTTGAGCGTCACGCCGGCCTTGACCTTGACGTACTTCGTGATGACCTGGTTGTCGACCTTGAAGACTGGCGGCGCGGCAGGCTTCGGGGGCTTGGGGGCCTTCGGGGTGACCGACACCGCCACCGAGGCGGCACCCGGGCCGACCTTGTTGATGGCGCGCAGCTGGATGGAGTACGTCGTGCCGTTGCTGAGCCCGGTGATCGTCACGGGGCTCGCGGTCACGGCCGGGGAGAAGTCGACCCAGGAGCCACCCGCATTGACGGAGTAGGCGTAGTTGGTGATGGGAGCCGTGTCATCGGAGGCCGGCGCCGTGAAGGAGATCGTGGCCGAGCCATCGCCGGCCGTGGCCGTGAGGCCGGTCGGTGCCGCCAGGGGGCCTGCATCGCCGACCAGGATCGGAACGCCCGCGCCGCCGCCGTCTGACCACGCCGCCGGTGCCAGGGAGACGCCCATGGTGAGGGCCAGGCCACTGACCATCGCGGCTGCGGTGACACGAGTGAGGGCGCGCACGCCGAACCTCCTGGGGTCAAGATGGTGGGCGCCGCGGCGCCTTCTCACGATTATGCGGGACCACAGGCTGCCGTGTCGCCACGGCAGGGGCTTCGCGCCCCTTGTGGCGGCGTTGGGTGCGTCACAGCCGCGGCCCTCCGGGCCGGCACAGCCGCCCCTGTCGGGCTGGTTCGAGCCAGGCATGCACGCCATCCTCAAGTAGTTGAGGATTGAACTATAGCGTACGCCGGCCCGGTTCCCGGCTCAGCCCCCGTCGCGGAGCATGCGCCGCAGGATCTTCCCCGAGGCCGACTTGGGGATGGCCTCGACGAAGGCCACCTCGTGGACGACCTTGTAGGTCGCCACGTGCTGCCGGGTGAACTCGGTGATCTCCTCGGCCGAGACCTCCTGGCCGGGCTTGAGGACGACGAACGCCTTGGGGATCTCTCCCGCCTCCGGATCGGGGATCCCGATGACCGCGGCATCGGCGACGGCGGGGTGGGTGAGGAGCAGGGCCTCGAGCTCGGCCGGGGCGACCTGGAAGCCCTTGTACTTGATGAGCTCCTTCACGCGGTCGACGACGGTCATGTGGCCCTCGGCGTCGATGATCGCCACATCGCCGGTGTGCAGCCATCCGTCCGCGTCGATGGTGCTCGCTGTCGCCTCCGGGTTGTTGAGGTAGCCCTTCATCACCATCGGCCCGCGGACCCATAGCTCGCCCTCGGCACCGACCGGCTGGTCCTCCCCCGTCACCGGGTCGACAATGCGGCACTCGGCGTTGGGCACCGTGACACCGCTGGTCCCGGGCTTGAAGTGGCCCTGCGGCGTCAGATGCGACACGGGGCTCATCTCCGTCATGCCGTAGCCCTGGACGACCTCGCAGTTGATGCGTGCGCCCGCCTCCAGGGCGAGCTCGGCGCTCAGGGGGGCAGCACCGGAGAACACCTGCCGCAGCGACGACAGGTCGTAGTCGTCGACGAGCGGGTGCTTGGCCAGCGCCAGGATGATCGGTGGGACGGCGAAGAAGCGCGTCACCTTCTGGTCCTGGATGAGCCCGAGCACCTGCTCGAGATCGAAGCGCGGGACCGTGATGATGGTGGCGCCCTGCGCCAGCAGGCCGTTCATGAGCACCTGCATGCCATAGATGTGGAAGAACGGCAGGACAGCGAGGGCGATCTCGCCATCCTCGACCTCCAGTCCCACCTCGATCTGGCAGAGATTGCTCACGAGGTTGCGGTGGGTGAGCATGACGCCCTTGGGCAGGCCGGTGGTGCCCGAGGAGTAGGGCAGCACCACCACCTGCTCGGTCACGTCGACCGGTACCTGGCCGATGGGCTCGGCAAGCAGGGCGGTGACGGGAAGCATGCCGTCGGGGGCCTCGCCGATGATGACGATGTCGGTCACGTCGGTGCCCTCGATGGCTTCGCGGGCCAGGTCGGCGAACATCGCGATCGTCACGAGGATCTTGGCGCCGGAGTCGCGCAGCTGGAAGCGGACCTCCTCCGCGGTGTACGTCGGATTGATCGTGCTCACCGCGACACCGGCCACGGCCGATCCGTGGAAGACCACGGCGTACTCGGGGATGTTGGGCGCCATCAGCGCGATGGTGTCTCCTACGCCCAGGCCACGAGCCGTGAGACCGCCCGCGAAGCTGCCGATCATCGCGGCGAGTTGGGAGTACGTATAGGTGCGGCCCGATGGGCCGTCGACGAGGGCCGGGCGATCCGGCACCCGATCCGCCCAACGCAGCACGAACTCCGTGATCGGCACGTCGGGGATCTCGACGTCGGGCAGTGGGCTGCGGTAGATGATCATGCGGACCTCCCTTGCCGCGACCCTAGCGTCGGGCGGTGAAGAGCGCAGAGAAAATCGCTGCCAGCGCCTGATCGCGCACCTCGGGGGGCAGCGCATCGATGAGGGCGTGCACCCCGGCCATCTCCGCGGGGAGCGGCTCCCCTGACGTGAGGTCGGGAATGGCCGCAAACGCCGCCTCCAGGTCGGCGGACGCATCCACCCACGGCTGGGTGCGCGCCTCCTCGGCCGCGGCCCGCAAGTCCGCCGCGAAGGCGTCGATGCTGTCGAGGGACACCGGCTGCACCGTGAGGTGCACCGTGCGCGGCAGGTCCCCCATGCTCGGCTGCGGCTGCAGGATCCAGCCGCGTGCGCGCATAGCGTCGGCGAGCCGGAAGGGATCGATGGGCTCGTCGCCCTGGCCCGACAGGGCGATGAGGGTGGCCTCGGGCGGCGCCGTCACGCGCAGGCCGGGGATCGTGGCCACGACGTCCACCATTCGCAACGTCGCCTCGCGGGCGCGGCGTACCGCCTCGCGGAAGCCGTCGTCGCCCATGACCTGGGCCGTGGCCCAGGCGGCCGCCATCGGCCCCGCGGGCTTGGTGCTCTGCAGGGTCGTGTTGACCACGGGATACCCCGGCCAGGACGAGAAGGCGAAATACGTGCCGGAGCGATAGTCGGGATCGCGGAAGAGCAGGAGGGACACGCCCTTGGGCGCGAAGCCGTACTTGTGCAAGTCCATGGAGATCGAGGAGACCCCGGGCACGGTGAAGTCGATGTCGGGCACATCCTCGCCATTGAGCCTGGCGTAGGCGAGGGTGACGCCGCCGATGCAGGAGTCGACATGGCAGGGCACGCCGCGGGCGACGCAGGCCGCAGCGATGCCCACCACCTCGTCGATGACGCCATGCGCATAGGAGGGCGCAGAAGTGACGACCAGGGCGACTGCCGACCCTTCCTCGTCGAGCGCCGCGCGCACCGCGTCCACGGTGAGGCGGAACGTGGCGCGATCGACCGGCACGGTGCGCACGCGCAGCCCCAGCAGGTGCGCTGCCTTGTGGAAGGCCGAGTGCGCGGTGTCCGCCAGCACGAGCACGGGCTCGCCATGGCCCTGCTCCTTCACCCAGCGCTCGCGCGCGGCGAGGACGGCGAGGATGCAGGACTCCGTGCCGCCGCTCGTCACGAGGCCGGCGGAGCCTGCGGGACCGCGCATGAGGTCGAGTCCCCAGCCGACCAGGTCGTTTTCGAGGCGGGCCACGCTGGGGAACGTCGTGGGATCGAGTGCGTTGACCTCCCCGAAGTCCCTGAGGGCATCGAGTCCCGCATCGGTCGCCTCCGCGATCCCCGCGTCGTACACGTAGGCCAGGACGCGGCCGCCGTGCACGGGCGGGTCATCGGCGCGGATCTGCTCGAGTGCTGCCCGCACATCGCTGCGCGATCTGCCCTGCTCGGGGATGCCCATGTCCGCTCCTCTCACCCGCGTCGAACATCGCGCAGACGGATGCAGTCGGCGCCCAGCTCGTCGATGCGCGTGCGTCCGAGCAGGCGCATGGTCGTCTCGATCTCCTCGCGTAGCAGGTCCACCACGCGCTGCACGCCCGCTTCGCCGCCGGCCATGAGGCCATAGAGATAGGCACGACCGACCGCGACCGCGGTCGCGCCGGAAGCGACGGCCGCGACGACATCGGCACCGGACATGACGCCCCCGTCGATCATCACGTCGACGTCCACGGCCTGGCGGACCGCGGGCAGGATCTCCAGCGGGACTGGGGCGTGCTCGAGCTGCCGACCGCCGTGGGTGGACAGGATGATCGCGTCGGCACCGTGGTCGGCGACCATGACCGCGTCCTCGACGCCCTGGATCCCCTTCACGACAAGCGAGCCCGGCCAGGCGCCCCGCAGCCAGTCGAGGTCGTCCAGGGCTATCGAGGGATCGAAGACGCGGGCGATGAGGTCGGAGACCGTCCCCCCGGTGCTCGACAGCGAGGCGAAGCCGAGCGGCTCCGTGGTGAGCAGGTTCAGCCACCACCGCGGATGGGCGGCCATGTCGAGGGCGGTGCGCGCGGTGATGCGCGGGGGGATCGACATGCCATTGCGCACGTCGCGCAGACGACGCCCGGCCACGGGGGTGTCCACGGTGAGGATGACGGTGTCATAGCCCGACTCCCAGGCGCGCTCGATGAGCTCCTTGCCGTAGCCCCGGTCACGCATGAGGTAGAGCTGAAACCATCGGCGGGCACCCGGCGCCGCGGCCGCGAGATCCTCGATGGACGTCGTGCCCAGCGTGGACAGCCCGTAGGGGATCCCGGCGCGCTCGGCGACAGCGGCGACGGCCGGTTCGCCCGCATGGTGCATGAAGCGGGTGAAGCCCGTGGGCCCCAGCACAAGCGGGAGCTCCGCGCGACGGCCGAGGATGGTCGCGGAGGTGTCGACCGTGCTCACATCGCGCAGCACGCGCGGCTGGAACTCGATACTCGCGAACGCCGCCCGTGCCCGTCGCAGGGAGAGTTCGTCGCCCGCCGCGCCGTCGGTGTAGTCGAAGACCGCGCGCGGCACGCGACGCCGGGCCATCCGCCGGACATCGCTCACGCTGGCGCAGCGCGCGAGCTGAGCTCGCGTGCGATCCAGGGTGGGCAGCTCGAAACCCGCGAGCTCGCGGATCTCGCCCCAGCGCGGGCGCCGGCGGCCGGTCACAGCCATGGCGGTGCCTCGGGTACGCCGTCCCCGCCAATCGACCTCAAGCCCTCGCCGTCGGAGCGGCCCGTGAGCCACGCCAGCATCGGCAGCGCGTCGCCGGCGACGCCGGACTCCCCCGTCGCGCCGTCCCCCATCGGCACCCGCTCGCCGTCGATCTCGATCCAGGCCGCGGGGAACGCGTCGCGCGTCCGGAAGGTCGCCACCACGCGCGGCAGGACCCGCTCGACCATCGCACTCGGCCAGTCGCGCCAGGTGTAGGTGGCGAGCCCGAGGTCTGCATGGTGAATGCACACTTCCTGGAGACGAAGGAGCGGGAGCTGGTCGACGCGCAGCAAGATCCCCGGGCGCAGCTCGATCTCGTCGTCGTCACGACCAGCGGGGATGCCCGCCAGGTCGCGACGCAGGTCGGCATGGGTCGCCGCGAGGGCCTCGCGGTGCTCGTCGCGGCTGCGCGAGGCTCGCCATTCGACGTCCGCCGAGCGGGAGTCGAGGGATTCGTACATCGCCCGGGGCACCCCGTCGATGACGAATCGAGCGCGCCTGCCCAGGCCCTCCGCGTTGCCCGCGATGTGCGCGAGCACGTGCCCGCGACTCCACTCGGGCAACATCGAGTCGCCCGCGAGGTCCTCGGGGGACAGGGCGCTGACGGTCGCGAGCAGGGCCTGCGTCTGCTCGTCGAGGACATCGAGGCCGATCGTCACGCACCGCCCCTGAAGGCCCGGCGCATGAGCGCGAACTCGACCACCTGCTCGCCGACGAGGTGGAGCTGATCGATGACCGGGTCATCGGCAGCCACGCTCTCCAGCCGCGTGAGGCTGGAGTTCACGGCGCCGCCGAAGGGAGTCGGCCAGCCGCGCAGCGCGTGGGCCACCTGGCGCAGTTGATGGAGGGTAGAGACCGTGGCCTGCCAGCCGTGCGCCACGGCGACGCACCCCACCGCCATGCCGTCGAGGTAGGAGTGCGACTCCGCCCGCAGGTCCTCGAGGTAGTCGACGGCGTTCTTCACCAGCCCGCTGATGCCGCCGTGGTAGCCGGGGCTCACGAGGATGAGCCCATCGGCACGGCGTACGGCGTCGACGAGCGCCTGGGCCCGCGGGTCGCGCTCGACGCTCTCGGTGTCGTAGATCGGGAAGAGGAGCGCTCGGCCGCTGAACTCCTCGACCTCTGCGCCCGCGAGACGTGCGCCCTCCGCGGCGAGGCGCAGCGCCCGCTCGCTGGAGGAGCCGGGACGAGTGCTGCCGCCGATCGCGACGACGCGCACGGGAGAAGCCTTGGAATCGGCTCGGGGCGCGTCGCTCATGGGGGGACGCTAGCCCAGCCGACCTAGGCTCACGACATGAGGAGCCTGCCCCTCGCCGGGGTCGTTGCCGCGGCCGCCGTGCTGGCCGCGTGCAGCGGTGGCGGCTCCTCGCCGGACTCCAGCACCTCGGCGTCACCCGTGGGCGGGCAGGCGGCCTGCGACAGGCCGGCCATCGAGTCCGTGGTCAAGCAGGACGTGAATGACACCTACCCCGGGGCGACGTTCGTCTCACTCGACGACTTCTCGTGCGAGGGCGGGTGGGCCATGGCCAAGGCGCAGGTCGATACCTCCGGCACGACGGTGCCGACGGTCTTCTTCCTGCGTGCGGAAGGCCAGTTCTGGGTGCCGACCTCCATCGAGGAGATCTGCGCCACCCCGGCGACGCAGTCGACCGTGCCGCAGTCCATCTACGTCGCCGCGTGCGGAGTGCAGGGCTCCTGATCACTCCTCGGGAGCGATGACCGTCGGCTTGCGCACCCGCACCGCCCAGGCCACGCACGCCACCACCGCCAGCGCGGTCACCACCGTCGCCAGCGTGATCGTCTCGCCGAGGAGTAGCGCCGACCACAGCAGCGTGAGCGGCGCCTGCAACTGCTGCGTCTGGGCGCCGCGCGCGACGCCGGCCATGGCGAGCCCCTGGTACCACGCGAAGAACGCGAAGTACATCGACACGAGTCCGAGCATCACCAGGCCGACCCAGGCGTGGACCGTCACCGGCGTGGTCACAGCCCCCCGCGCGACGAGGGCGATCGTCAGTGGCACGGTGAGGGGCAGGGCCAAGACGACCACCCACGAGATGACCTGCCACCCGGGCATGAGGCGGGTGAGGGTGGCCCCCTCGACATAGCACCAGGACGAGGACACGACGGCGCCAGCGATGAGCACGTCCGCGAGGGGATCCCCGCCGGTCCCGCCGCCCCGCAGAAGCGCGAAGACGACGAGCGCGGCCGTGCCCGCGGCCGCGGCGATCCAGAACTGCCGGGCGACCTTCTCCTGCGTGCGCAGGACGGCGATCACCGCCGTGACGAGCGGCATGACCGCGGCGATGACCGCGGCGTGCGCGGCCGTGGTGCGCTGCAGGGCAAGCGCGATGAGGATCGGCCAGCCGAATACGGCTCCCGCCATCGTGTAGAGCAAGGGGCGGATCATCGCGCGATCCGGCAACGGCACACGGCGTACCAGGAGGATGACACCGGCCACGATCCCCGCGATGACCGCGCGGCCCGTGGCCGTGAGCAACGGGTCGAAGCTCTGCAGCGCCCACACGGTCCACGGCAGGGAGAAGGAGAACCCGAGAACGCCGAGAAGGGCGAGGAGCAGGCCCGCGTTCGACCTCGGCATCGGCATGCGCCGACCCTATGGCGCCCGGATCCGCAGCGAGGGACACGGTCAGGGACCCCGGTGCGGTTTCGCCTCGCCGGGTGATAGCGTCCCTGCCTGCGCACCGCTAGCTCAACTGGCAGAGCAGCTGACTCTTAATCAGCGGGTTCGGGGTTCGAGTCCCTGGCGGTGCACGTGCGAGGGCCCGACCCACAAGGACGGGCCCTCGTTGCTTGTCGGCCGACTACGGCACGAAATACAGGGGATTCGGCAACTCCACCCCGGCCGACAGGTAGCCCCCGGCCATGTCGCTGATCTGATCGTCGACGCTCACCAGGCTTGCCCTCGCAGCGTGTTGCCCACGCCACTCCGTGAGGTGAAGGTTGTCACGGCTATTCGGCCAATCTGAGGGGAATAGCCGACACAGCGTTCACCTCAAGCTACGTCATGCGAGGCGAGGCGTGCCGACAAGCGACAGCAGGCCGAGGCCATGCGTACCCCACTCTGTCTCAGGACGGTCATCGCCGGCCCGGCAGCACGGCATCTGGGCCGGCGATGCATCGGAGGGCAGGTGACGCCCCGAGTTGCCTTCGACTAATGCCTGGTCAGCAAGACCACGGTGACCGCCGCGACTCCGCCATGGAGACGTTCCCCCATGCACGCTGGAACACGTCGCTCATGAGCACGTTGAAGTGGAGGTGCGCCATGCTCGGGCCAACATTCACGGCAGTGCTGTCGCTGCTAGCGGCCACGCCGGTGGCCCCGACAGTGGGTCCTGCCCTGGAGAACTCAACACCTGACGCCACCGCACCCGCAACTGCCCCTGGTGCCATTTCCTCGCCGCACACGGCCCCGGCGCGACAGGTCTTCGACTGGGCATGGACGGACGGCTCCCGCGCGACCGACCGGGTCTTCAGCAAGAAGAAGTACGGGAAGGTCGGCAACATCCCGAAGTTTCAGCTCCGGATGTACCCCGCCTATCCGCCATGGCGAGTGAAGGAGTACTTCTGGATCAATGGCCAATGGGCCCTGCAGAACGTGTACCGCACTGACGGGCGCGGGCGAGTGTCGCTCACCTTCGATCCCCGGGGCCCCGATGGCGAGTGGAAGGACGTGACCTGGATCGTCCGGACCCGCATCATCGACATCTCCACCACGCGGTCCGCTTCGCCGGCCCCGACGACCTCCATCACCGGGCCGCTGCTCACCGTGCGTTACGTCACGCGTTGACAGACGGAGGGCGAGGGTCGCGCCAGCCGCCCTGCGCCTTGACGAACTTGTCCGCCTCGTGCGGCCCCCAGGTGCCGGGCTCGTAGGCAATAGCCGGTGGAGGATCGTTGAGGAGCGGCTGGACGACCTCCCACGTGGCCTCGACGGAGTCCCACCGCGGGAAGAGCGTGTGGTCGCCCACCATCGCGTCGTGCAGCAGCCGCTCATAGGGGCTTGGGAAGACGCCGAGGGTGTCGGCGAAGTCCAGCGAGAGCAGCTCGGGCTCGACGGCATCCGCGCCCGGTGTCTTGACGCGGATGCCGATGTCGATCCCCGAGGGCTGGCCGATACGCAGGACGACATCGTCATGCCCCGCCACGCGCTGCATGTGGTCGCCCAGCCGGAACGCCGGAGCCTTCTTGAACCGCACGACCACCTCGGTCGCGGTGAGGGGCATGCGTTTGCCGGCACGGATGGTGATGGGGACCCCCGCCCAGCGCCACGTGTCGCAGTGCAGCCGCACGGCAACGTAGGTCTCCGTGTCCGAGTCCGGGGCGACACCCGGGATGGAGCGGTAGCCGTCGTACTGGCCGCGCACCACATCGGCGTCATCGAGCGGGCGCAGCGCCCGGAAGACGTCGAGGCGACGGTCGCCCAGCGGATCGCTGCTGGCGCCAGGGGGCTCCATGAGGATGAGGGCGAGGACCTGCAGGAGGTGGTTCTGCACGACATCGCGCAGGGTGCCGACCTTGTCGTAGAAGGAGCCGCGATCCTCCACCCCGAAGCTCTCGGCCATGGTGATCTGGATCGACTCGACGTACTCGCGGCGCCACAGCGGCTCCAGCCAGGCGTTGGAGAAGCGCACGTAGACGATGTCCTGCACGGGCTCCTTGCCCAGGTAGTGGTCGATGCGCAGGATCTGGTCCTCGCTCAACACGGCGTGCAGCCGGTCGTTGAGCTCCATGGCAGTGTCGAGGCTCGTGCCGAAGGGCTTCTCCACGGCGACGCGGCAGCCGTCGGTGAGCCCGGCAGCGCCGAGCTGCTCGACGACAGGGGCGAAGAGTCCCGGCGGGATCTCGAGGTAGTAGAGGGGATGCTGGGCGCCCTTGAGGTGCGCGGCAAGACGGTTGTAGAGACCGGCATCGGTGAAGTCGCCGCCCACGTAGGTCATGCGCTCGACGAGGCGCGTGAGAACCGAGTCGTCGACCTCCTCGCCGGAGGCCTCGAGCACCTTGTGCACCGACTCGCGCGTCATCTTCCACAGGTCCTCGTCGCGGATGTCGTCAGCCGCGACACCGACCACGGGGACGCTCAGCAGGCCGCGCTTCTCCAGGTGGTAGAGCGAGGGCAGCGTCATCTTGTGGGCCAGGTCTCCGGTGATACCGAAGATGACGAGGCGGTCGGAGGTCGCCGAGGCCGTTCCGGACTTCATGGTGCCTTCTCTCAGAGGTAGAGGCCGGTGTGGGAGTCGCCGTGCCGCGAGGCGGCGACGGCATGGACATCTCGTTCGCGCAGCAGGACGTACTCGAGGCCTTGGAGCTCAATGGAGCCGCGATCCTCGGGCTCGAAGAGCACGCGGTCGCCGACCTCGATGGTGCGCACATTGGGACCCGTCGCGACCACGCGCGCCCAGGACAAGCGGCGGCCCACCTGCGCGGTGGCGGGGATGAGGATGCCACCCGTCGACGTGCGCTCGCCCTCATCAGCCCCCGGCCGCACGAGCACGCGATCGTGCATGAGCCGGATGGGAACCGACCCGTCAGAGCGCGGTGTCGTGTCGGGAGCGTCCAGCGTGCTCGTCATAACGCCCACTCAGTGGCAGTGGCAGCGGCGGCTGCGGCGCCAGCGGCGGAAGACCACGAGGGTGACGACCACGCCCGCTGCGATGGCGACGCGTTCAGGGCGGATCCCGCCGTACTCATCGGTGAAGACGCCCTTGACCTTGGCGACACCGCGATGCACGAGAGCCTGCGGGGTGGTCTCGGCCTTGAGCTGCTCGATCGTGGACGCAAGGTTGCTG
>JBPCSL010000041.1:0-6332 GCA_051007175.1 Candidatus Nanopelagicales bacterium | reverse complement strand
GCGTCGGCGCAACTCTCCCACTGATGTGACTGTCGAGGTCACCGACGCTGGGCTCGACCTGCTCGCCGAGGCGGCACCGCTCATCCTCGCGCAGGTGGAAGAGCGCTTCTGGTCGCGCCTCACGCCCGAGGAGAGGGAGACCCTGACAGGAATCTGCCGGAAGCTGCTCGAGCAGGATTCCTCGCACTGCTGAGCTTCACGTCTTCAGGTCGCGCTCCGATCGCGGAACCACACTATGCGCGCTGTCGATGCCCATCTTGGCGATCACTTGACGGGCGCCACCACTCGGCGAGCGCCACCCTCGACGCCAGAAGGCAGCGCCACCGACCTCCGCCCCCACCCGAACACGCATCTGCTACACCACACTTGTCATGGTGAGGATCGAATGTCAGACCCCCGATCTACGTTGATCGCATGGCAGATGGATGGCACGACATCACCGCACCCGGCGGGTGCGCGTGGGAGTCGACGGAGCCCGGGCCGCGCCTCGCGCAGATCCTCGCGAACGTCGATCCGTCAACGCTGTCCGACAGCGACCGCGTGAGCTATCTGGCCGCCTCCGAGCGGCTCGCGAGCTGGGTGCACGTCGTCCAGGCGCGCGCCCTGGTCGCCGTCTCCGATGCCGTGCGCGCGGCCACGGCCCCCGAGGCCGGAGGTTCGTCGTCGCAGCAGCAGTCCTGGGTCGCCGACGAGGTCGCCGCGGCGCTTCACATCGCCACCCGCACGGCGAGCGCGCGGGTCAACGCAGGAGCAGCGATCGTCCGCGACTGGCCCGTGCTGGGCGACCGCCTGGCGGCCGGACGCATCACCGTCGCCCAGGCGCGGGAGATCTACGAGGGAGCATCGGTGCTCTCCGGCACACTCGACGAGGGAGGGCGGGATCTGTCCGAGCGAGCCGTGGTCGCGGCCCTGGACTTCGCCCCTGGCCTGCCACCGGCCCGGCTGCGCGAGCGCATGGGACGCCTCGTCGCCTCCCTGGACCCCGAGGCGGCCGCACGTCGACGCCGCCGAGCCGAGCGCGACATGACCGACGTGACGATCTGGCCGGAGCTCGACGGCATCGCACACCTCGCGGCCCGCGGGCCCGCCGTCGATCTCACCGCGGTGCGCGAGGTCCTCGACACCCACGCCCGACGCCTGCGTCAGTGTGCGGGTGAGAGCGACGACCGCACCCTGGGGCAATGGCGGCACGCCGCACTGCTCGCCGCCTTCGGCCTGATGCCCTTCGGTACGTCGCCTCCCGACGTCCCAGACCCGTCCTCCACGCCCGCGACGCTCGTGACTGGCGCGTTGTCCGCAACGACATCCGGCGCCACCTGCACCACACCGGCCACTGTCGACGTCCAGGTCCGCGTCACCGTGTCGCTCGAGACTCTCTTCGGTCTCACGGACTCCCCCGCGGAGCTCGACGGCTTCGGCTCCATCGACGCCGAGCTCGCGCGCAGCCTCGCGGCAGACGCCGACTGGGTGCGGTGGGTGACCGATCCCGTGGGCGACTATCTCCTGGACGAAGGGCGACGCCGCTTTCCCGGGGCGCGCCTTCGCCGATTCCTCCTAGCGAGGGAAGGCCGGTGCAAGCACCCTTCCTGCGGGGTCAGGTCGCGCAACTGCGACACCGACCACCTCACGGAGTTCGCCGCGGGGGGCAACACCACAGCGCAGACCATGTCGCCCACCTGCCCACGCCACAACCGCCACCGGGCTGCTTCCGGGTGGCAGGTCGCCGAGGACAGGCCGCGAGACCCCTCCATGCCCCCCGACCCCACCTGGACCAGCCCACTGGGCCGGCGCTACGAGACCGCTATCCCCCGACCACTCGGTATGGACCACATCCCGCTCAGGACGTAGGGGGTCAGGACCTAGGGGGCCACGGTCGACGACTGCGCGGACCGCGCCGACTGTCGGACCCCCACGTCACCCTGGGGCCATGGACATGACCTCGCTTCTCCTGGCCCTTCTTCTCAGCCTGCTCGCGGCCGCATGCTGCATCGCCGTCGGCTTCCTCCTCGGCCGTCGCCGGGCCTCCGGCGACGACGCTGTCGTCGACCTGGCCCCGGTGGAGGGCGCTCTCGACCGGCTGGCGCGCCGCCTGGACGAGGCCGAGACACTGCGCCGCACCGACCAGGCCACCTTGCGCACCGAGATCGGCGAGCACCTGCGGCATGTCGAGGCCACGACGGACGTTCTGCGCCGGGAGACGGGGCAGCTCGCTGCCGCCCTGGGCCGCGCCGACGTGCGCGGGCGCTGGGGAGAGGCCCACCTCCGCCGGTTGGTCGAGGCCAGCGGATTGCTGGAGCGCGTGCACTTCATCGAGCAAGACGTGCGCAGCGGAGACGAGTCCGGTCAACGGCCCGACATGGTGATCGACATCGGCGGCGGGCGGCAGCTCGTCGTCGACGCGAAGGTCCCCTTGGCCGCGCTCCTCGAGGCGGAAGCGACCGACGACCTCGTGCTGCGGGCCGAGCTCTATGCACGGCACGCGCGCGACGTGGGCCAGCACGCGGATCGCCTCGGCTCCAAGGACTACTGGCGTCGCTACGACGACTCGGTGGAGTCCGTCGTGATGTTCCTTCCCGCGGAGTCCATGCTGGGGGTCGCCCTGAGGGAGGATCCCGCCCTCCTCGAGCGCGCATTCGCGCGCAACGTCATCATCGCAACGCCGACGACGATGCTCGCCCTGCTGCGCACCGTCGGCCATGTCTGGCGTCGCGAGGCCCTGGCCGAGAACGCACGGGAAATCCACCGTCTCGGTCGCGAGCTCCACGAGAGGCTGGCACTCCTCGTCGACCACGTGCGCAAGATGGGCGGCTCGCTCGACGCCGCCGTCGCGCACTACAACCGGCTGGTCGGCTCCCTCGACGGCCGTGTCCTCGTGTCGGCGCGGCGCCTCGCCGAGCACGGCATGGGCGATGACACCTTCCCCGAGGTGGCGGTGCTCACCCAGCGCGCGCGGGAGCCCCGCGAGTCCGCGGACGAGAGTCGCGAGGCCGCGCACGAGAGCCCCCGGGAAGTCCTGGCCTAGTGCCCACCTGCCGTAGCCTGTGACCCGTGAGCGGCAACCAGGGCACGACCTCCACGGGGCGGCTCTTCCGGTCGCTGCGTGCCGAGGGCGACGCTGCCGATGCCGCGGTGCCGGCTCTCAGCCTCGATGAGGCGGTGGGCCTGCGCAGTGTGAGCCTCGGAGAGCCCCTGGCCGCGGCACCCGTCGCCGTGGCACCCGTCGCCGTGGCCCCGGCCGCGGCCGCGGTCGCGGTCGCCGTCATCGAACCCTCGCCTGCCGAGGATGTCTTCCTGCCGGACCCGGCGACGGAGGGCGGAGCCGACGCAATCGGCCACGAGGGAGCTCACCTCGACGGGGTAGAGCACCTCGACGGGGTAGAGCAACTCGACGGGGTAGAGCAACTCGACGGGGTAGAGGTGAGCTCCTACGCGACGACATCGCCCGCCGCTGGGCGGCGCGGGGCCCACGCTGCTTCCGGCCTCAAGGCCAGCGGCATCTGGATCGTCGTCATCGGCGTCACGGTGGTCGTCGCCTTCGCCGACGCGATCGTCTTCGAGAAGGCCGGCGTGGGCTGGATCACCGGCCTTGCGCTCCTCGCCGCCAGCATCTACGGGGCCTTCCTGGTGCGCCCCGAGGACTACGTCGTCGCCGTGATCGCTCCCCCGATCGCCTTCTTCATCGCCACCATCACCGCTGGGCAGCTCACGCTGGCGCCCAGCGGCGACTTCCTGCTGCGGGAAGCCCTCATGATCGTGTCGACCCTGGGCAATAACGCCGCCTGGATCTTTGGCTCCACGCTCGTGGCTCTCGCGATCGTGCTGGTACGCCGCTGGCGGGCACGCGCCACGGCCAGCTCAGTGCCTTAGCGTCAGCTCAAAGCCCTAGCGCCGAGGGGCGCTCTAGCGTCCGCTCGCGGCCTTCATGTCGCGCCGCAACTCCGGTGGCAGCGCGAAGACCAAGGTCTCCTCAGCGGAGGCAACCTCCTCCACCGCCCCGAAGCCGCGCTCGGCAAGCCAGCCGAGGACGCCATCGACGAGCACCTCGGGCACCGACGCCCCCGACGTGAGGCCGACGGTCTCGACGCCCTCCAGCCATTCGTCGCGGAGTTCGCTGACCCCGTCGACCCGGTGGGCACTGCCGGCGCCGGCCTCGAGGCCCACCTCGACCAATCGCACGGAGTTGGAGGAGTTGCCGGAGCCCACCACGATGAGCAGGTCGCACTGCGCAGCGATCGACTTCACCGCGAGCTGCCGGTTCTGCGTGGCGTAGCAGATGTCATCGCTCGGCGGACTCTGCAGGAGTGGGATCCGCTCTCGGAGGCGCTCGACCGTCTCCATGGTCTCGTCGACGGACAGGGTCGTCTGGGACAGCCATACGACGGGCCGATCCGCGTCGACCTGCACGGACTCGGCGTCCTGTGGGCTCTCCACGAGCGTCATGTGCTCGGGCGCCTCGCCCATCGTGCCGACCACTTCCTCATGACCCTCGTGGCCAATGAGCAGGATCTGCATGCCCTCGGAGGCGAAGCGCCTCGCCTCGGAGTGGACCTTGGTGACGAGCGGGCACGTAGCATCGATCGTCTTCAGACCGCGCTCCGCGGCGTCCGCGTGGACGGAGGGCGCAACGCCATGAGCCGAGAAGACCACCGTCGCCCCGGCCGGCACGGCGTCGAGCTCCTCGACGAAGACCGCCCCCCGCTCCTCTAGACGCTCCACGACGTACTTGTTGTGCACGATCTGCTTGCGCACGTAGACCGGCGGCCCATACAGGTCCAGGGCCTTTTCGACCGTGACGACGGCACGATCGACACCCGCGCAGTAACCGCGCGGAGCGGCCAGCAGGACTCTCTTCGACATCTCCCCATCGTATGTCCGGACCGGGACATCGGCCTCTGCTGGGCACGAGGCAGCAGTCGACGCGAGCACTCGGCCTCCTCCCGCGCCGGGCACGCGGCATCGCCGTCCCGACCGCTCGGGTCATAGCCTTCGACCATGGCCCTCGAGACGTCGGCGGAGTCGCCCGCGCCCGTGCGCACAGTCTCGCGCCTGCTCGGGGACTGGATCGGACGACTCGGCGGGATCTGGATCGACGGGCAGATCGCCCAGGTGAGCCGTCGCCCGGGCATGCGCACGGCGTGGGTGACCCTTCGCGATGTCGAAGCCGACATGTCGCTCAGCGTCGTCGCCGACATCACCGTCCTCGACCTCGTCTCTCCCCCGGTCGCCGAGGGGCAGCGCGTGCTGGTCTACGGACGCCCGGAGTTCTACACCGGCCGGGGTCAATTGCAGATCCGCGCCCGCGAGATCCGGCCCGTTGGCCGTGGTGCACTGCTCGAGGAACTCGAACGCGTCCGGGCCCTGCTCACCGCCGAGGGACTCTTCGCTGCGGAGCGCAAGCGAACCCTGCCGTTCCTCCCGCGTCGAGTCGGCCTCATCAGCGGGCGCGCCAGCGCGGCGCTGCGCGATGTGCTCGTCAACGCGCGTGCGCGCTGGCCCGGGGTCGCCTTCGAGGTCCGCGAGGTCGCCGTCCAGGGAGCGACCGCCGTCACCGCGGTGGTGGACGCCCTCACCGACCTGAACGCCGTTCCCGATGTCGACGTCATCGTCATCGCACGCGGCGGCGGCAGCATCGAGGACCTCCTGCCCTTCAGCAACGAGCGGCTCGTGCGCGCGGTCGTCGCCTCGAGGGCCCCTGTCGTGAGCGCCATCGGACACGAACAGGACGTACCCCTCATCGACCTCGCCGCCGACGTGCGCGCGTCGACACCCACCGATGCCGCTAAGCGCATCGTGCCGGATGTTGTCGAGGAGAGGTCAGTGATCGATGCGCTGCGATCGCGCGGCACGCGCACGATGACCCGAGCACTGCAGACGGAACGCCAGCGCATCGAGCAACTCCAGCACCGCAGTCGGACCTCGTTGCGGCATCGTGTCGACCGTGGCAGGTCCGACGTCGAGCACCTTCGGGCACGACTGCGGGCACTGTCCCCTGCGGCGACACTCGAGCGCGGGTACGCCGTGGTGATCGCGGCGGATGGCTCCGCCGTGCGCGAGGCGAGCTCCGTGCACCCCGGCGATCCCCTGACGATCCGCGTTGCGGAGGGGACCTTCACGGCATCGGCCGATGAGGGCTCGCCTACCCTGACGCCATGACGCGCAAGGGGGACTCGACGGGCAAGGTGGACGCAGCAGCCGACGTCATCTCCTACGAGGAGGCCCGCGCCGAGCTCGCCGACATCGTCGCGGCGCTGGAGTCCGGCAACGCGACTCTCGAGGAGTCCCTTGCCCTGTGGGAGCGGGGGGAGACCCTCGCCCAGGCCTGCCTCGCATGG
>JBPCSL010000040.1:0-3484 GCA_051007175.1 Candidatus Nanopelagicales bacterium | reverse complement strand
CCGGCAACACCGTGCAGGCCGTCGTCGTGCCCTCGTTCTCCGTGCCACCCGTGGCGGGCGTGGTCGTCTCGAGCGTGGCGGCTCTCTCTGGTGCCGTCGTCGCGCCGGACAGCCGTGGCACCTTCACGGTGGCCTACCAGGCGGGGCGCCGAGCGTCCCAGGCCATCCGCGTGACGCCCTTCTCCGTCTCGGGCGGCCGGATCGCCCCGGGGGATAGCGCCGCCATCTCCGCTGTGGGCGATGCCAATGTCGACCCGGCGGCCCTGGTGAATGCCGGATCCTCCCTGCTGGCCACCTGGACGCATGTCGCCCCCGGCAATGAGTCGGTCATGGCGAGCACGTTCACCGATCCCGCACCGCCCCGCCGGGTGCGCGCGTCGTCGAGGAAGCCAGGCCAGATCACGGTGTCATGGCGTGCGCCCCTTGGAGGGGCCAGCGGCTACGTCGTCCAGGTGCGGCGCGGCGCGGGGGCGTGGTCGACGAAGGCGACTCCGGGTCCCGATGCGACGTCCTGGAGATGGACGCGCGCCCGGTCGGGGTCCGACTACGAGGTGCGCATGGCGTCGACTCGCGGCTCGGTCGTCGGCGACTGGTCCCCCATCGCCAGAGTCACGGCCCGGTAGCCGATGTCCGCATCGCCCGAGGGCCTTGACCTCGACGCCGTCGGACCGTGGCTGCGCGAGCAGGGCCTGATCGGTGCCGGCGACGTCGACGCGATTCGCCTCGCCGGCGGCCTGTCGAATGTCACCTACCTCGTCACGCAGGGCGAGACGTCCCTGGTGATTCGACGCCCGCCGCTGGGGCATGTCATGCCCACCGCGCACGACATGGGCCGGGAGTTCACGGTGCTGAGTGGCATGGAGCGCGGAGGCTTCCGCGCACCCCGGCCGCTCGCCTACTGCGACGACGAGTCGGTCACCGGCGCGCGCTTCCTGGCCATGGAGTACGTGCCGGGCCGCATCCTCTCCAGTGATGCGGCCGCGGAAGGCCTGTCGGCTGAGGATGCGGCGACGCTGTCGGGCGAGCTCATGGACACGCTCGCCGAACTGCACGCGGTCGACGCCGCCTCGGTCGGTCTCGCCGACTTCGGCCGCCCGGGGGGGTTCCTCGCCCGGCAGGTGAAGCGCTGGCGCCAGCAGTGGGAGTTGTCGAAGACGCGCGACCTGCCGGAGATCGAGTCTCTCGCGGACTGGCTCGACGAGCGCGTGGCGCTCATCCCAGAGAATGCCCCGTGGTCGGTGGTGCACGGCGACTACCGACTCGACAACTGCATCGTCGATCCCGTGTCGCCGCGCGTGCGTGCGGTGCTCGACTGGGAGATGTCGACCCTGGGCGACCCGCTCATGGACCTCGCCACGATCCTCGTCTACTGGTCGCGCCCGGGCGACCAGTTGCGCCACGAGATCCGCTTCGCGGCTTTCGTCACCGATCGCGACGGCTTCTGGGATCGCGATGCGCTCGTACGCCGCTATGCCGAGGTGAGCGGCCGCGATGTCGGCCATCTTGACGTGTGCGTCGTCCTGTCGGGATTCAAGCTCGCGGTGATCATGGAGTCGATCCGCAAGCGCACTCTCGCGGGCCAGCAGCTGGGTGCCGACACGAGCCTGGCCGATGGCATGGCCCGCGCGACGGATGCGCTGGCGCAGATGGGGCTGGCCGTCGCCGAGGGCGCGGGCATCGACGCACTCAGCAGGTGATCATGCGCCCTGGTGGACGATGAGCGCCTCCGACAGGGACTTGCGCTGCAGGTCGGGCACGTGGCAGCCGGCCGCGGGATATCCCACGGGGAAGAGGATGTAGGGGCGCTCGGTCGCAGGGCGCCCGAGGATCTCGGTGAGAAACGCCATGGGATTGGGGGTGTGGGTGAGCGTGGCCAGCCCCATGGCGTGCAGTGACGCGATGAAGAGCCCACAGGCGATCCCCACCGACTCGTTGACGTAGTAGTTCTTGCGCAGGGTGCCGTCGGGCTGCGGGGTTGACTTCTGTGCGAAGGCCACCACGATCCACGGGACCGCGTCGAGGAATGCCTTGTCCGAGGTCGTGCCCAGCGGGGCGATGGCCTGCCGCCAGGCGTCGGGCAGTCGCCCGCCCTCGTAGTTCTCGCGCTCCTCCTCCTCGGCCGCCAGGCGGATCCGGTGCTTGATGCCGGGATCGGAGACGGCGACGAAGGTCCATGGCTGCTGATGGGCACCGCTGGGCGCGGTGTTCGCCGTCGCGACCGCGATCTCGATCATCTCGAGGGGCACCGGGGCATCGGAGAAGTCGCGGACGCTGCGGCGCGCATCCATGAGGGCGAGGAAGTCGCGGCCCGCCGCGAGCCCGTCGGTGACCGGCCTGGCCTCGTACGGAACCTGGGTCATGCGGGCAGTGTGCCAGCCATCGCCGTGGAAGCGCGGCGCTACGACATGCGCGGGGTGAAGTCGAATGTCGTCACGCTGAGGTCGTGCAGCCGGATCGCGACCTCGCGGTCGAGGCGCGACAGCAGCCAGTCCGCCAGCGGGCTGGGCTCGTCGCCGAGGTAGCGCGCGATGAGGCGCGGCAGCATGTCGGCAGCGCGGTCGGGGAGGATCTCGGCTTTGGCGGTGCCGCGGACCCCGCGGTAGGGAGGCTGGTCGCCGGAGACCTCGAAGCCGCAGCGTGGATCGGCGATCAGCCGCCGGGTGAGGATGGCCTCGCGCTGGGTGCAGCACCAGATTGCGCCCTCGTCGTAGAGGAACCACAGGGACTGCACGAGGGGAGAGGTGCGGCCCGCACTCGCGATGCGGATCGGGATCGTCGTCTCCGAGAGGAAGCCTTCGATGTCGGCACGGCCCCACGGACCGGAGCGGATGTCGAGCGTGGTCACGATCACTGATCCTCCACCAGCGCGTCCGGTTGCCTCGGCCGGGGGCACTTCGTACCGTGAAGTGTGATCAGGCGCCTTTTCACCGTGCTGCTGGCGGCCGTCGTCGTTTTCGTCGGCCTCCAGGTCTTCCCCTCAGTGCGGCAGGCGACCACGGAGGCGGTCGATGCAGGCCGCACGGCGTTCGGGGCCGCGGGCAATGCGGTGGATGCGGCCGGCGGGGTCGTCGATGCGGTGAGCGGAGTCGTCGGCGGGGGAAGTGATGCGGTGTCGCAGGCGAGCGACACGGTCGCGGCCGCTCGACAGCTCAACACGGCGTGCGACCTCGTGCGGGAAGCCGTGGCGCCGGGGACGTCACCGGAGGAGTCGGCTTCCAAGCTGCAGGAGGCGATGGCGATCGTCGGCGGTGTCGTCAAGGCCTACCCGGACGTGCCGGGCATTTCGGATCTCGAGCGGGGGCTCAAGGTGTCCAAGCAGGCGCTGGCCGCCGACCCGAGCGGCCAGTCGCTCGGGCTGACGTCGAGCGCGGTCGAGTCCGCGTGCTCGCAACTGCCGCCCGTGCCTTAGCTGAGTGCTCCGAGCAGGGACTGGATGGCGCCGCCGCCCTGGTAGGGATTGCTCAACTGGACGACCACATAGAAC
>JBPCSL010000039.1:0-14024 GCA_051007175.1 Candidatus Nanopelagicales bacterium | reverse complement strand
GTCCTGGCCGAGGTGTGGCGCTCAGGTGTGCTCGAAGGCGTGCACCGCGGCCATGCGGTCGTGCTGGATCCCTCGGGGGCCGTGCTACGCGCCTGGGGTGACCCGTCCGTGCGCATCCTGCCGCGATCGGCGAACAAGCCCTCCCAGGCATCCGCCATGGTGCGAGCGGGGTTGCCTCTGGAGGGCGAGCTGCTCGCCCTCGCCGCGGCCTCGCACAGTGGCGAGGACTTCCACGTGGACGGCGCGCGCCGCATCCTCGCCCTGGGCGGACTGGACGAGTCCGCGCTCCTCACGCCGCCCGACCTGCCTCTCGACGACGAGGTCCGCGCCAGGGTGCTCGCGAACGGCGGCGGCCCGACGCGAATTCAGATGAATTGCTCGGGCAAGCATGCCGCGATGCTCGTCACCTGCCGCGTCAACGACTGGTCGACATCGGACTACACGGCGATGGACCATCCCCTCCAGGTGCGTGCACGCGAGGAGCTGGAGTCCCTGGCGGGCGAGACTGCCTGGGCGTCCGCCGTGGACGGGTGCGGAGCTCCGCTCTTCGGTCTGACGCTTGCCGGACTCGCGCGCCTAGGCACATCGTGCGTGCGCGCCGATCCGGGATCCCCTCCTCGCAAGGTCGCCGATGCCATGCGCGCTCACCCGGAGTGGGTCGCGGGCACGTCGCGCGATGCGACCGCGCTCGCCCGCGCCCTGCCCGACGTGCTGCTTAAGGAGGGCGCGGAGGCCGTCTACCTGGCGGCCTTCCCCGATGGCACGTCCCTTGCCCTGAAGATTGACGACGGGGCCAACCGCGCTCGGCCGGTGGCGATGGCCGGGGTTCTTCGCTCGATCGGCGTTCACCACGAGGTCATCGATGAGCAGGCGCACTCGCCCCTATACGGCGGCGGACGCGTGGTCGGGGAGATCCGGCCTGCGCTCCCTGCCTAGCGACGGCAGGATCCTCCCGTGAACACCCCGCAGAGCCGCCTGCGCCGCGAGCTCGGAGTGGGTGGGGCGATCGTCATCGGTCTCGGGGCGATGCTCGGCACCGGCGTCTTCGCGGTCTGGACCCCGGCATATGCCCTCGCGGGTCCCTGGCTTCTGGTCGCTTTGGCCATCGCCGCCGCCACGGCGGCACTCAATGCCGCGTCGACCGTGCGTCTCGCCCGTGCCCTGCCCGAATCCGGTGGTGCCTACGCTTACGGCCGAGCATTCCTGAATCGACCGGCAGCCCTGATCGCCGGTTACGCGTTCGTCATCGGCAAGTCGGCGTCGGCGGGGGCCGCGGCCCTCACGATCGGTGCCTACGCGTGGCCGGGCCACGAGCGGGCCGTGGGCCTGGCGGCCGTCGTTGCCGCCCTGGCCCTCGACCTGCGCGGTGTCGTGAAGTCCGTGCGCGTGAGCGCCGTTCTCGTGGTGGTCGTCCTCGCGGTCCTGGCCGTTCTTGCCGTGTCCTGGTGGGCGCCGGGGACTGCACGCGGAGTCCCGACCGGCACGTCCGCACACACCGTCGACATCCTCGCCGCGGGAGGCCTCCTCTTCGTTGCCTTCGCGGGCTATGCGCGCGTGACCGTCCTTGGTGAGGAGGTGCGTGATCCCGTCCGCACGATTCCACGGGCTGTCACCACCAGTTTCCTTGTCGTGGCGGGCGTGTACGTCGTCATCGCCGTCACGGTGCTGTCGGCCGTGGCGAGTGGCATCGAGCTGGGTCCTGCCTCGCTGGAGGGCGTGGCGTCCGCCGCCGGAGGCGGTGGGCTTGTCGCTGCCGTGCGCATCGCGGCGGTGCTCGCCGCGGGTGCGGTCCTGCTATCGCTGCTGGCCGGCGTAGGGCGCACCCTCTTCGCCATGGGCTCGCGCGGGGATGCGCCGCGCGCTCTCGCGGTGGTAGGCCCGCGCGGGGTGCCCGCCCGGGGGGATCTCGCGGCAGCCGTCCTGGCGGGGCTCGTCGTAATGCTGGGCGGCATCGGCTTCGCGCTGGCCCTCTCTGCTGCGACGGTCCTCACGTATTACGCGGTCGCCCACCTGGCGGCCTGGTGCCGGGGGCGTCGTGAGGGCGAGCCCTACCGCGTCGTGCCGGCCCTGGGGCTGCTCCTATGCGGGGCTGTCGTGGCGGGACTCCTGGCGGCGTCCGTGGGGTGACCCATCTCACGCTAGCTCCCGCTAGCACTGCGCTTGCAATTGCAAGCACTCCTGGGGCACCCTGGAGCCATGGCACGCATCGAGGCGCTCGGGGACTACATCCGCGAGCAGCGCGACCAGGCGCAGATGTCGGTGCGGCAGCTCGCCGCGGCGGCCGGGGTGTCCAATCCCTACCTGAGCCAGATCGAGCGCGGGCTTCGCCGACCGAGCGCGGAGATCCTCAACAGGCTTGCCGGGGCCCTGCGCATCTCCGCGGAGAGCCTCTACGTCCAGGCCGGCATCCTCAGCGAGTCGGAGCGTCCTGAGACCTCCCTCGTGGACGCGATTGCCGGTGACGCCACCTTGAGTGAGGCGCAGCGTCGCACCCTTCTGGAGATCTACCGGGCCTTCCAGGCCGAGAACCGAGCAACTCCCCGCACATCACGAGAGGACACACCATGACCGAGCCCACGACCCACAAGGCCTCCGCTCCCAAGACCGCGGCCAAGAAGTCGACGAGCGCACTTCCGAAGAACGCCGTCGCCGCGGCCAAGTCCACCTCCGCCAAGGCCGCGACGACCGCGAAGACCACGACCGCCAAGGCCGCGACGACCGCGAAGACGACGACCGCCAAGGCCGCGACGACCGCGAAGACCACGACCGCCAAGGCCGTGTCGGGCGCCCAGCAGGTCGCCTCCAGCGTCACCCCGCGCACGATCCCGTTCACGAGCATCGAACTGCCCCGCGAGGTTCCCACCGTGGTCGCCGACGCGTTCGAGACCGTCCAGGAGACCGTCATCTCCGTGCCGGGGACCGCGGGCAAGGCCTGGCATGAGGTCACCGACTTCACCCGCGATGCCCGCCTGCAGGTCCACGAGCTCGTGAGCGATGCCCGCGCGCAGGCTCTTCAGCTCGCCCGCGAGGCCAAGGCGACCGCCGAGACGGTGGCGACCGAGGCCCGATCCACCGCCTCCACGGTGGCCCACGGCGCCGAGCGCACCGTCGTCCTCGTCCGTGAGGCCGTCGGCCTGTAGTCGCTTCGATCCCTGCGCGCCCCGCCTGCGAGTTGCAGGCGGGGCGCGTACGTTGGTGGGGTGCTCTTCGATGCAACCCAGAACCTCGTTGTCCTCGTGCTGTGGGTGCTCTTCGGCGTGGTGAAGTTGTGGGCGGTCATCGACTGCATCCGCCGGCCGGCGCAGGCCTTCCCCGCGGTCGGTCGGGTCTCCAAGGTCCTCTGGCTCATCCTCACGGGCGCGGCGGCGCTCACGGGGCTCATCCCCGGACTGACCCTCGGGATCATCGGGATCGCGGGCCTCGTGGTGGCCATGATCTACCTCTTCGACGTGCGCGTGCGCATCGCCGACATCACGAGCTGACTCAGTCGGAGAGGGCGATCCGAATGCGCCGGAAGCCCTTGCCCTTGTTCTCCACCTTGACGACCTTCACGCGTCCCACCTGCTTGGTCGAGGCAACGTGCGTGCCCCCGTCGGCCTGGACGTCGAGTCCGTCGATGTCGACGATGCGCACGATCTCAATATCGGGCGGCAGCAGATTGGTCGCTGTGCGAATGATGTCGGGAATCGCGAAGGCCTCCTCGCGCGGCAGTACGTAGGCGCGAATGCCGCGGTCAGCCTCGACCTCGGCGTTGATCGCATCCTCGACCGACTCCTTGAATCCCTCCGGCAGGCCCTCGAGGTTGAAGTCGAGTCGGCCCTCCAGCGGCTCCATATTGGATCCGGTGACGAGGGCACCGAAATCGCGGAAGACCACCCCGGACAGCACGTGCAGTCCGGAGTGTGTGCGCATCAGCGAGGTACGTCGTGCATCCTCGATCGCGCCCGTGACCTGGGTGCCGACCGCGGGCAGCGGGTCGCCCTCCTCGGGGATCAGCCAGACGTCGTCGGTGTAGCGCGCCCCGGCGATCCGAGTCTGAACGCCGCCCCACAGGAGGACTCCGTGATCGGGTGGCTGGCCACCGCCACCCGGGTAGAACGCCGACCGGTCGAGCACGATGCCCTGTTCGGAGTCGACCGCCACGACGGTCGCGGTCCACTCCCGCAGCGTCGGGTCCTCCAACTCCAGGCGCACGGTGCCCATGTCAGCGTCCCTGGCTGGCCACGGCCGCCGCCGCGGCCGCGGCGGTGGCCGGGTCGAGGTACTCCCCGCCGGGCACGATCGGCCGCAGCGCGTCATCGAGCCGGTAGACCAGCGGGATCCCCGTGGGGATGTTGAGCGCGGCGATATCAGCGTCGGAGATCCCGTCGAGATGCTTCACGAGGGCCCGTAGGGAGTTGCCGTGGGCGGCCACCAGCGTCGTCTGACCCGCGCGCAGGCTCTCGCCGACGATGACGTCCTCCCAGTAGGGCACGAGGCGATGGACGACATCCTTGAGGCACTCGGTGCGCGGCCGCGCATCCGGCGGGAGTGCCGCATAGCGGGGGTCGTAGGTCTGCGCGAACTCGCTGTCGGGGTCGATGGGCGGCGGGGGCGTGTCGTAGGAGCGGCGCCACAGCATGAACTGCTCCTCGCCGTACTTCTCCAGCGTCTCTTTCTTGTTCTTGCCCTGCAGGTCTCCGTAGTGACGCTCGTTAAGTCGCCAATTGCGGATGACCGGGATCCACGAGCGCCCGGCCTCGCCCAGGGCGATGTTCGCCGTCGTGATGGCCCGGGTGAGCAAGGATGTGTGCACGACGTCGGGCAGGAGATCGGCCTGCCGCAGCAGCTCGCCCCCGCGCGCGGCCTCCTCGCGCCCCCGGTCGGAGAGGCCAACGTCGACCCAGCCGGTGAAGAGATTGCGGGCGTTCCATTCGCTCTCGCCATGTCGGAGCAGGATGAGGGTGTAGGGCGCGCTCATGGCGCCATCTTCCTCCCGGGTCAGCCTGCGGGGTCGGCGAGGTGCCGGAAGGCCTCGAGATTGGCGGTCGATTCGCCCCGCGCGGTGCGCCACTCGAACTCGCGACGGATGGCGGTGGCGAACCCCATCTCGAGGATGGTGTTGAACGAGCCGTCGGCGTACTCGACGACCGCCCCGAGGATGCGGTCGATCTCATCCGCGTCGATCGCGGTCAACGGCATTCGCCCGCTGAGGTAGATGTCCCCGAGGTGATCGATACAGAAGGCGACGGCGTACATACGTCGATTGCGCTCGAGGAGCCAGCGGTAGACGGCCTCGGCATTCTCATCGGGGTGCCGGGCGACGAAGGCATTGATGCTCAGCGCTATCTCGCCCACGATGAGAGAGGTGGTGGTGGTGAGCTTGCGCACGCCGGGAAGGGTCACGACGAAGGTGCCCGGTGTCGGCTCCTCGTAGGCGAGGTCTTCGGCGGCAAGGGTCTCGCGCAGCAGAGCGCAGACCGAGACGGGCAGGGTCACCGACCGCTCGCGACCGCCGTCAACTGGACGTGCTGGGCGATCGCCTGGGAGTAGGAGTCGATGAGTCCCGCCGCGGTGGCGGACCAACTGAAGGACTCCGCGTGGTGTCGGGCCCCGGCCGCGAGCCGATCGCGCTCGGGCGTGGCCATGCGCGCCAGGGCCCGGGCCCATGCGGCGGGATCGTGACCCGGCACCAGCAGGCCGCTGCGGCCATCGGCCACCGCCGTGCGCAGCCCTCCCACCGACGCTGCGACCACGGGGGTGCCGCAGGCCTGGGACTCGATGGCCACGAGCCCGAAGGACTCGGAGTGCGACGGCACCACCGTGGCGTCGGCCGCACGGAACCAGGTCACCAGGCGCGCGCGGTCGCCAGGAGGCTCGAAGCGCACGAGGTCGGCAATGCCGAGATCGCGGGCGAGGTCGGCGAGAGCGGACGGATGCTCGAGGCCCGTGCCCGACGGGCCGCCGCACACGGCGACGACCAGTCGGTCGCGCAGCGCGGGGTCGTCGGTCACCATGCGGTGGGCCGCACGCAGCAGGACGTCAGGTGCCTTGAGCGGCTGGATGCGTCCGACGAAGAGAAGGACGAGGGCGTCCTCGCGCAGTCCGAGCTCGGCGCGCGCCGCGCGCTGGCCGCCCGGCAGGAAGACATCGAGGTCGACACCGGGATGGACGATGTCGACGTGACGGTCGTCCGCTTCATAGAGCTCGATGAGCTGGCGGGCCTCGTCGCCGGTGTTGGCGATAAGCCTGGCCGCCTGGTCAACGACCTGCTGCTCGCCGATGACCCGGACGCCGGGCTCGGGGCGGTCGCCCTCCGCCAGCTCAAGATTCTTGACCTTGGCCATGGTGTGCATGGAGTGAACGAGCGGGACATCCCATCGCTCGGAGGCGAGCCACCCCACCTGTCCGGAGAGCCAGTAGTGGGAGTGGACGACGTCGAACCAGCCCTCGGGGCGTGCGGCCTCGGCGCGCATGAGGCCCGCGGTCAGCGCGCAGAGCTGGGCGGGCAGCTCCTCCTTGCGCAACTCCTCGAAAGGGCCTGCGCGCAGGTGGGTGACCGTGACGCCGGGCTCGACCTCGATCGACGGGGGCAGGTCCGAGGACACGGCACGGGTGAAGATCTCTGCCTCGACGCCGGCGGCGGCAAGACGGCGCGCGGTCTCCAGGACGTAGACGTTCATGCCGCCCGCGTCGCCGGTGCCGGGCTGGTCGAGGGGGGAGGTGTGCATGGACAGCACCGCCACGCGTCGTGGCAGTGTGCTGCGCAGATGCCGGGCCATCTCACCTCCCGAGAGGGGGAACGGCCCCCTAGTGTGACCTATTCCCCCCGAAAGGGCACATTCGTGAGGCAGGGCCCTTTCAGGGCGTGGCCGTGAGGGAAACCCCGACGTACGGCTCCCCGGTGACGATCGTGACGACCCGGCGGGTCACCGAGACCGCATGGTCGGCGTACCTCTCGTAGAAGCGGGAGAGCAGCGTGACGTCAACGGCCGCCTCCACCCCGTGCTTCCACGACGGTGACAAGACGATGCGGAACAGGTCGCGGTGGAGGCGGTCCATCTGCTCGTCATGCCGGGCAATATCCGTCGCCAGGCTCACGTCCTTGGTCGCGATCACCGCGCCGGTCTGCGACACGATCGACTCGGCGATGCCGCCCATCTCGGCGAAGGTGCCGCGCAACTCCTGCGGGATAGCCGGCTTCGGGTAGCGCATGCGCGCCTGCTTCGCCACGTGCTCGGCAAGGTCGCCCATGCGCTCCAGGGACGACGCGATGCGCAGGGCGCCGATCACGACACGGAGGTCAGAGGCCACGGGGGCCTGGAGGGCGATGGCGTCGAAGCAGCGGTCCTCGATCTCGGAGGTGAGCTCATCGACCTCGGCATCGGCGGCGATGACCTCCTCGGCGAGCCGCAGGTCGGCGTCCAGGAGGGACTGGGTCGCCCTGTTCATGGCGGAGCCGACGTACCTGGTCAGGGTCACTAGGTCGTCGCTGATCTCGTCGAGCTGCTGGTCGAATGCCTCGCGCATGGCTACCTCCTAGGGCCATCATCCTCGCCGGCCTGGGTGAACGAATGCCGAAGGCCTGGTGAACGGGGGGCGTCCCTCCATGAATTGTGGGTCAACCCCCCGTGTGGCGCGTTCTCTCGGGGTCGTCGGCGCGGGTTAACGCGTCTATTGTCGAGGAATGGCGCTGCGTCCCATGAGGGCTGCTTCGGGCAATGACGAGGCCTTGCCCGTCGTGCGCCCCGTGCCGGACGAAGTATCCCGGCTCATCGCAGCCCTGCCGATGGCTGCTCTCGTGGTGAACGCCCGGGCCGACGTGGTCCGCTCCACGGCTCGGGCGGAGGCGCTGGGGCTCGTCCGGCGCGAGGCCTTGGCCGTGGGGGAGATTCTCGACCTGGTCGCCGAATGCGCGCAGGGCGTGGGGAGTCGCGAGCGACATGTCCGGGTGAAGCGCCCCCCGCTCGGCAGGGGCATGCTCGACCTGCGTGTCATGGTCGCCCCCCTGAACGACGATCTCTTCGTCGTCCTCGTCGAGGACCTCTCGGACGAGCGACGGGTCGATGCGGTACGCCGTGACTTCGTGGCCAATGTGAGCCATGAGCTCAAGACGCCCGTGGGTGCACTGTCGCTGCTCGCCGAGGCCATCATGAGCGCCTCCGACGACAGCGAGGCGGTGCGCCGCTTTGCGGAGCGCATGATGCTGGAGTCGGCCCGCCTGGCGAGCCTCATCAACGACATCATCGACCTGTCCCGGCTCCAGGGAGACGATCCCCTCGCCCATGCCGAGGTCCTCGAGGTCGATGCCCTCGTCGCCCAGGCGGTGGAGGAGGTCCGGACCCTCGCGACCTCCCGCCGCATCGAGATTGTCGTGAGCGGTGACCCCGCCGCGCGCATGCTGGGCGACCGGCACCAGATCCTCATGGCCCTGCGCAACCTGCTGACGAATGCCATCACGTACTCCGAGCCGGAGACTCGGATCGCCGTCGCGGCGCGCGCCGGGGAGAGCGTCGTGGAGATCGACGTGAAGGATCAGGGGATCGGCATCCCGTCCCACGACCTCGACCGCATCTTCGAGCGCTTCTACCGCGTGGACCAGGCCAGGTCGCGTGGCACCGGGGGCACGGGGCTTGGGCTGGCGCTCGTGAAGCACGTGTGCGAGAACCATGGCGGCGAGGTCCGCGTGTGGTCCGAGGTAGGGGTCGGCTCGACGTTTACGCTCAGGATGCCCCTGGCGGCCGCGGCCACGATCCGGGACCGTGTTCCGGGTGACAATGAAGGAGAGTTGGTGTCGTGACACGCGTTCTCGTGGTCGAAGACGAGGAGTCCTTCTCGGACGCCCTGTCCTTCATGCTGAGGCGTGAGGGGTACGACGTGGGCATTGCCGCTGATGGAGCGAAGGCGATCGAGGAGTTCGATCGTCATGGCGCTGACCTCATCCTGCTTGACCTCATGCTTCCCGGTATTCCCGGCACCGAGGTGTGCCGCACCCTGCGCCAGCGCTCCTCTGTGCCCATCATCATGGTGACGGCCAAAGACGGCGAGGTCGACAAGGTCGTCGGGCTCGAGCTCGGCGCGGACGACTACGTCACGAAGCCCTTCTCCTCGCGCGAGCTCGTGGCCCGCATCCGGGCTGTCCTCCGCCGCAAGGGTGAGCCGGAAGACCTCCTGCCCAGTGTCATCGAGGTTGGCCCCGTGCGCGTCGACGTTGATCGCCATGTGGTGGTCGTCCGGGGACAGGTGGTCTCCATGCCGCTGAAGGAGTTTGATCTCCTCGAGATGCTCATGCGCAACGCTGGCCGTGTCCTGACTCGGGGCCAGATCATCGACCGGGTGTGGGGCTCCGACTACGTGGGCGACACCAAGACCCTGGACGTGCACATCAAGAGGCTGCGCGCCAAGGTCGAGGAAGACCCCTCGCGCCCGCGCATCATCCAGACCGTGCGAGGCCTGGGCTACAAGATCGAGGCGTGACTAGCTGCCGAGCAGCGGCAGCAGGCCTTCGTACTCGCCGACCGGCGGCACCGTGAGCACCGAGATGTCCAGTTGCCCCGCGCGCTCGAAGGTGAGCGTCACCGGCACGTAACTGCTGGCCGGCACGTCCAGGCCCTGCGTGAGCAGAATGTTGACGGGGGGCTGGCCCTCCATCCCGTAGCCGAACGATCGGGCGCTTCCGGGAAGGAGTGCCGTGGCGTCGGGCCCTGGCAGGGTCACGGCGTTGCCGTTCAGCGTGACGCCCGTGAGCATGTCCGGCTCGGAGCCGACATTGAAGAGGCTCATGATGAGGGAAGCGCGGCCATCATCGCCGCGCACGACGGTCGCGTTCTCCACCTTGATGGAGCCGACCTGCGCCTGGGTGCCATCACCGGAGTTCTGCGTGGCCTGCACTGTCGTCGTGGCGGCCGGGCCCTGCCAGCAACCGGCCAGGAGTGGGATGAGCGCAACGGCCGTGATGCCGATGGCCGAATTCCGAAGAACAGTGCGAAGGGCTGTCACGCGATCTCCTGCGACGGCGAATGACGAGGACAAGAGCAGCGTATCGGGTCCGGGCCTGGCCGGATGAGGCCCCTGAAACCCGTGATATTCTGATGGACCTGGAAAGGGGTCCTTCTCTATGACGTTCAAGGTTGGCGATACGGTCGTCTACCCCCATCACGGGGCCGCTCTCATCGAGGCGGTGGAAGTCCGGGTGATCAAGGGCTCCGAGAAGGAGTACCTCGTCCTCCGGGTGGCCCAGGGAGACCTCACGGTCCGGGTTCCGGCCGACAATGTCGACCTCGTGGGCGTGCGGGACGTCGTGAATGCCGAAGGCCTCGACCGCGTGTTCGAGGTGCTTCGCCAGCCCTACACGGAGGAGCCCACCAACTGGTCCCGCCGCTACAAGGCCAACCTCGAGAAGCTCGCCTCAGGCGACGTCATCAAGGTGGCCGAGGTCGTCCGCGATCTGTGGCGGCGTGAGCGCGAGCGTGGCCTGTCGGCGGGTGAGAAGCGGATGCTCGCTAAGGCCCGCCAGATTCTCGTGAGCGAGCTGGCCCTGGCCGAGAAGACAAATGAGGACAAGGCCGAGGCCATCCTTGACGAGGTTCTCGCCTCCTAGTCTCCGCCTCCCCTGACCGGAGGTAATCGTGAACGCACCCACCCCTTCGCGGACGGCTGCGATCGTCCCTGCCGCTGGTCGCGGTGAGCGACTCGGCCCTGGCGTTCCCAAGGCACTTCGCACGCTTGCTGGCCTTCCCATCCTCGTCCACGCCGTTCGCGCTCTCGCGTCGGCGCGTTCCATTGACCTGGTGGTCGTCGCGGCGCCCGAGGATGGCGTCGACGAGGCGCGCAGCATCCTCGCGGGGATCGACACCGAAGCCGAGATCGTCATCGTGGCCGGGGGCGAGACTCGGCAGGGATCGGTGGCGCGGGCCCTGCTCGCCCTCCCTGCCGATGTGGACGTCGTGCTTGTCCACGACGCCGCCCGCCCCCTGGTCCCCCCGGATGTCGTCGATCGCGTGGCGGCCGCGGTGCGCGGCGGTCACGCCGCCGTGATCCCGACGCTGGGGGTTGTCGACACCATCAAGGAGGTCGGCGATGACGATGTCGTTGTCGGCACTCTGGATCGCTCTCGGCTGCACGCGGTGCAGACTCCGCAGGGCTTCCTGCGCGCGACCCTGCAGCACGCCCACGCGGCGAGCGACGGCAGTGACGCCACCGACGACGCGGGCCTCGTCGAGCGTCAGGGCATTCCCGTGTACGTCGTTCCGGGCGACGAGGAAGCCTTCAAGATCACGCGCCCCCTCGATCTCGTGCTGGCAGAGGCCATCCTCGTGCGGCGAAGGGCTGCTGGTGGCGTCGCCTAGCGCGGTCGGGATCGGCGTGGACGTCCATGCCTTCGCTTCCGGGCGTCCGCTGTGGGTCGCCGGCCTCCTGTGGGACGGCGACGGGCTGGCGGGCCATTCCGACGGCGATGTTGCCGCCCATGCGGCCTGCGACGCACTGCTCTCGGCGGCCGGTCTCGGCGACCTCGGGTCGCAGTTCGGCGTTGACGAGCCGCAGTGGGCCGGCGCATCCGGCACCGCCCTGCTCGCGGAGACGTCGCAGCGCGTGCGCGCGGCGGGCTGGGAGATCTCCAACATCGCGGTCCAGGTCATCGGCAATCGTCCGCGCATCGGGTCGCGGCGCGAGGAGGCGGAGGCTGCTCTCGGGGCTGCGGCGGGGGCCCCGGTGCGGGTGTCCGGCACCACGACCGACGGCCTCGGGCTCACCGGTCGCGGCGAGGGCCTCGCGGCGGTCGCCACGGCCCTCCTCCACCGGGAGCGGTAGCGTCAGCGCATGACCGAGACCATCCCGTCCGAGGCGTTCCCCATGCTGGATGCCGCTGAGTTCGCCACGATCGCGACGACCAACCCCAATGGCTACCCGCAGTTGTCCGTGGTGTGGGTCGAGCGCGACGGCAACGACCTGCTCGTCTCGACGATCAAGGGCCGCCGTAAGTACCTCAACATGGAGCGCGATCCCCGGGTGACGCTGCTCGTCTACCCCAAGGACAACCCCTACTCCTACGTTGAGGTGCGCGGCACCGTGACCATGGAGGAGCAGGGCGGCCGCGAGCTGATCGATCGGCTCAACGATGCCTACACCGGCACGGGCCGCTACACCGGCGACGACGGCACCGACAACGTCCGCGTGGTGTGCCGCATCACGCCCGAGAAGGTCGTCACGCGCCTGCCGCACTGACTCCTAAGGGCGTCCTCGGGATGGCAGGGCCAGCCGGCCTGGCGCCGTTCACTACCCTGTCGGGGTGACCCTGCGCCTGTATGACACCGCGGCCCGCGCGGTGCGCGACTTCGTCCCCCTCGAGCCGGGACGTGTGTCGATCTACCTGTGCGGGGCGACGGTGCAGGCGCCGCCCCACGTGGGCCATATCCGCTCGGGCCTGTCCTTCGACATCCTCCGGCGCTGGCTCGAGGCCTCGGGCTATGACGTCACCTTCGTGCGCAATGTCACGGACATCGACGACAAGATCCTGGCCCGCGGTGCTGAGGAGGGCGTGCCCTTCTGGCAGGTGGCGATGCGCAATGAGCGCGCCTTCACCTGGGCCTACGACGTCCTCGGCTGCCTCCCCCCGACCTACGAGCCCCGGGCGACGGGCCATGCCCCCGAGATGGTCGAGCTCATGGACCGCCTCATCGAGGCCGGCCATGCCTACCCCGCGAACGGCGACGTGTACTTCGACGTGCGCTCCTTCGCGGACTACGGCGCCCTCAGCGGGCAGCGACTGGACGACATGCAGCCGGCCGCCGACTCCGAGGCCGACGTCAAGCGGGATCCGCGCGACTTCGCGCTGTGGAAGTCGGCGAAGCCCGGTGAGCCGCAGTGGCAGACCCCGTGGGGTCCGGGGCGTCCCGGCTGGCACCTCGAGTGCTCCGCGATGGCATCGCGCTATCTCGGGTCGGCGTTCGATATCCACGGCGGTGGCATGGACCTGCTCTTCCCGCACCACGAGAACGAGATCGCGCAGTCGAAGGCGGCGGGGGACGGCTTCGCGCAGTACTGGATGCACAACGCATGGGTCACCACCTCCGGCGAGAAGATGAGCAAGTCTCTCGGCAACTCCCTGCTGGTGTCCGAGGTCGTCCAGCGCGTGCGCCCGGTGGAGCTGCGCTACTACCTCGGCTCCGCCCACTACCGCTCGATGCTGGAGTTCTCCGACGAGGCGATGGGAGAGGCGGCCGCGGGCTATCGCCGCATCGAGGGCTTCCTTCGCCGCGCCGAGGAGGCCCTGGGCGACGGCCCCGCATCGGTGGCGTTCCCGGTGGCCTTCGCCGCTGCGCTGGATGACGACCTCGGCGTCCCTCAGGCGCTCGCCGTCGTGCACGACACGGTGCGTGCCGGCAACGCGGCCCTGTCCGAGGGCGATCTCGCGGGTGCGCGCCGGGCCCGAGACGAAGTCGTGGTGATGGTCGACGTCCTCGGAGTCAATCCGTACGCCGCCCCGTGGGCCGCGCAGTCCGATGACGGAGCTGCGCGGCGCGCCCTAGGTCCGCTCGTCGACGTGGTGCTGGCGCAGCGTGCGGCCGCGCGCGACCGCAAGGACTTCACCGTCGCCGACGCCCTGCGCGACGGGCTTGCCGCCTCGGGCATCGTCGTCGAGGACACCCCGACCGGCCCACGCTGGTCACTAGTAGAGGAGTCCTGATGGCCGGCAACTCCCAGCGCAAGGGAGCCATGCGCAAGGAAGGCAGCAAGAAGGGTGCGGTGGTGGGGTCGGGTGGTCAGCGCCGCAAGGCGCTGAAGGGCAAGGGCCCCACCCCCAAGGCCTCAGAGCGCACTGGTCACCCGGCGGCACGCAGATCCAAGGTCGCGCAGAAGGCCGCGGCGGCCGGGCGCCCGCGCAAGGACGCCAAGGACATCCTCATCGGCCGCAATCCGGTCGTGGAGGCCCTGCGTGCCGGCGTGCCGGCATCGGCCCTCTACGTCCAGCAGTACGTCGATACCGACGACCGGGTGCGCGAGGCGGTGCAGATCGCCGCTGACCAGGGGATGCCGCTGCTCGA
>JBPCSL010000038.1:0-9429 GCA_051007175.1 Candidatus Nanopelagicales bacterium | reverse complement strand
CAGGCCATCTGCGAGTACCGCAAGAAGCACGGGATCCAGGGACCGCTCTTCCTCGGCCGCGACTCCCACGCCCTGAGCCGGCCGGCATGGTCGACCGCCCTGGAGGTCCTCGCCGCCAACGGCGTCACCGTCTGCATCGACGACCGCGACGGGCTCACGCCCACGCCGGCGGTGTCACACGCGATCCTGCGCCACAACCGCGGTCGCAGCGCCACCGATCCCGGCCGCGCCGACGGCATCGTCGTCACGCCCTCGCACAACCCCCCGAAGGACGGCGGATTCAAGTACAACCCGCCCGATGGCGGACCGGCAGGCTCCGATGTCACCAGCGGCATCCAGGACCGCGCCAATGAGCTGCTCTCGATCGGCCTCGAAGGCGTGCGCCGCGTCACCCTGCCCCGGGCGCTCGCCGCGCCCACCACAAGGCGGTACGACTACCTCGGCACGTACGTCGACGACCTGCCCTCCGTCGTCGACATCGACGCGATCCGCTCCGCCGGAGTGCGCATCGGCGCCGACCCCCTGGGCGGTGCGAGCGTCGAGTACTGGGCGGCGATCGCCGAGCGCTTCGGCCTCGACCTCACCGTCGTCAACCCACGAGTCGATCCCACGTGGCGCTTCATGACGCTCGACTGGGACGGCAGTATCCGCATGGACTGCTCGTCACCGCACGCCATGGCGTCCCTCATCGAGCAGCGCGAGTCCTACGACATCGCGACCGGCAATGACGCCGACTCCGATCGCCACGGAATCGTCACGCCCGATGGCGGGCTCATGAACCCCAACCACTTCCTCTCGGTCGCCATCGACTACCTCTACCGCAACCGCACGCAGTGGCGATCGGATGCCGCGGTGGGCAAGACCATCGTGAGCTCGTCGATGATCGATCGCGTCACGGAGTCGCTCGGCCGGCGACTGTGGGAGGTCCCCGTCGGCTTCAAGTGGTTCGTCCCCAGGCTCGTGGACGGCAGCGTCGGATTCGGTGGCGAGGAGTCCGCGGGGGCGTCGTTCCTGCGGCGCGACGGCTCGGTCTGGACCACCGACAAGGACGGCATCATCCTCGCCCTCCTCGCGTCGGAGATCCTCGCGACGACCGGCTCGTCCCCCTCGGCCTGCTACCGCGACCTCGCCGACAGGTTTGGCGACCCGGCGTACGCACGGATCGACGCGCCGGCCACGCGCGAGCAGAAGAAGGCCCTGGCGTCGCTGTCACCGGAGCAGGTGACCTCGACCGACCTCGCGGGCGAGCCCATCACGCGCGTGCTCACGCGCGCCCCCGGCAACGATGCTCCCATCGGTGGCCTCAAGGTCGAGTCCGCCTCCGCGTGGTTCGCGGCGCGCCCCTCCGGCACCGAGGACGTCTACAAGATCTACGCCGAGTCCTTTCGCGGCCCCGACCACCTCGCCGAGGTCCAGTCGGCAGCCCGGGCCGTCGTCGACGCGGCCCTCGGCTCATGACGGTGCGCACATGGTCGACCCCCACGACGTCGGGGGACGTCACCGTCATCGAGATCGCCCTGCCGGATATGCGCGTGGAACTGCTGTCTCTCGGTGCCGCCATCCGCCAGGTGGAGGTGCCCGATCGCTCCGGTTCCCTCGGCCCGGTGCACCTCGCACTCCCCGAGGTGGCCGACTACGCGGATCGCGCCCTCAATCCCCATCTGGGCGCCACGCTCGGCCGCTACGCCAACCGCATCGCGGGCGGCACCCTTGAGCTCGACGGCACGACGTACCACCTCGACGTCAACAACGGGCCCAACACCCTGCACGGCGGGGCCCTCGGCTGGGACCGCCACCTGTGGCAGGTCGCGGATATCGACGACTCCGCGGAGGCCGTCACCGTCACCTTCGCGCTCACCAGTCCCGACGGCGACATGGGCTTCCCCGGGACCGTCTCCGCCACGACGACGTATGTCATGTCCGGCACCTCCATCGCCCTGCACTTCTCGGCGAGCACCGATGCCCTCACCGTCATCTCCATGGCCCATCACGGCTACTGGAATCTCGCCGGCATCGACACCATCGCCGGACATGAGCTCCAGGTGAGCGCCCAGCAGCGCCTGGTCATGAACGACGTCCAGATCCCGTGCGGCATCGCCGATGTCGCGGGCACGACGTACGACCTGCGCGCGCCCGTCGACCTCGGACCGGTGATCGACGCCACCGGCGGCCTTGACGACTGCTATGTCGTCGACGGCCACGGACTCCGTGCGGCGGCCCTGCTGCGCTACCCGGCCAACGGGCGCTGGCTGAGGGTCAGCAGCGATGCCCCCGGCGTGCAGGTCTACACGGGCAACAACCTCAAGGCCCCCTTCCGCGTGCACGAGTCTGTGTCCCTGGAGGCACAGCGGATGCCCGACGCGCCCCACCAGCCCGACCTCGGACCCTGCGTGCTCCGCCCCGGCGAGGAGTACCGCTCGACCACGCTGCTTGAATTCGGCGTCGACTGAACGAGGAGGAACCATGCAGGCCCGTGCCTATGGAGCACAGCACTCGGGGGCGCCGCTCGCGCCTATGACTATCCAGCGCCGGGACCCCGGGCCGCGTGACGTGCTCATCGACATCGCCGCCTGCGGGGTGTGCCACTCCGACATCCACCAGGCAGAGTCCGACTGGGGACTCGACATATTCCCGATGGTGCCGGGCCACGAGATCGTCGGCACCGTCGCCACCATCGGCTCGGAGGTGACGAAGTTCGCCGTGGGCGACCGCGTAGGCGTCGGCTGCTACGTCGCGTCATGCGGTGACTGCGACATGTGCGATCAGGGCGATCACAACCACTGCCCCGACTGGTCGACCACCTATAACGGCTACGAGCAGGACGGCGAGACTCCCACGCACGGGGGCTACTCCGACCACATCGTGGTGGACGAGGACTACGTCCTGCGCATCCCCGAGGGCCCGGACACGTTCGCCGTGGCGCCCCTGCTGTGCGCGGGCATCACCGTCTACCCCCCTCTCAAGCAGTATGCGGGCCCGGGCAAGGACGTCGCCGTCGTCGGCCTCGGCGGCCTGGGCCACGTCGGTGTGCGGATCGCCAAGGCCATGGGCGCGCGCGTCACGGTGATCAGCCACAGTCCCGGCAAGGAGGCCGATGCCCTGCGCCTCGGAGCCGATGCCTTCGTCGCCTCCTCGACCCCGGGTGCCCTTAAGCAGCTCCGCAGGTCCTTCGACCTCGTCCTGTGCACCGCGTCCTCCGGAGTGGACGTCGACTCCTACCTCACGACGCTCAAGACCCGGGGCACGCTCGCCATCGTCGGGATCCCCGTGGAGGACCTCACCTTCAACGCGGGCAACCTCATCGGAGGCGAGAAGTCCATCAGGGGCTATGTGCTGGCGGGCATCTCCGACACCCAGGAGATGCTGGACTTCTGTGCCGAGCACGGAGTGGTCGCCGATGTGGAGGTCATCGACATCGCCGACATCAACGAGGCATGGCAGCGAGTCAAGGACTCCGACGTGCGCTATCGCTTCGTCATCGACAGCAGCACTCTCGGGCCGTCATAGGGTCTCGATCATGGCCTGGGCGACGGCCAAGGGCGCGCCATGCACCAGGTCGTGCGACTCCAGCATCCACAGCTCGGCGATGACGCATCCGACGAAGCCCCAGGCGCGGACGCGCTCGAGGTCCGTCCCCGTCAGGTCGGCGTAGATCTCCGCGCGCCGCCGTGCGCGCACGGCGAGCTCCCGACCGTCCATGCCCCGGGCGTCTCCCCCGTCCACCAGCCCGCGGGGATTGGCGAGCAGGGCGGCTGGCTCGAAGGCGGGATCGCCGATCCAGCCGTGGGGGTCGATGGCCCTCCAGCCGTCCGGGGAGCGCAGGACGTTCATGTGGTGAAGGTCCCCGTGCAGCACGACGGCGTCCACCGGCGTCGATATCAGGGCCTGGAAGACAGACTGCGCCCGATCGCGCAGGTCCTGCGGCAGGCGCGCATCGGGCGGTCCGTCGAACGCCTCGCCGATCGAGGCCAGCGGCGGCAGTCCGGGTGCCGCGGCCTGGTCCGTGCGCAGCATGAGCGCAACCTCCGCCACGCACCGCGTCGCCTCATCATCGTTGGCGCGCGCCAGGGGTCGAATGTCGTCCCCGGGCAGCATGCGCTCGGTCACGAGGAGGCCCAGCGAGGCGTCGAACTCCGCAAGCTGCGCCACGCCCGCCGTGAACGCTTGTAGAGCCTCGGCCTCGCGCGCCCGCGCGGCCGCATCGCCGGTCTTGATCACCACGTGGATCGCACCGCGCCGACCCCACCAGGCGAAGGGATGGTCATCGACGGGGCCGAGGGCCTCCAGGCCCCACTCCGCGAGGCGCGCTTCCTGCTCCGGCGTCAGCCCGATCACGCGCGCGCCACGGAGGCCATCCGCTCGACCGCCTCCTCGATGACGTCGGGGGTGGTCGCGAGATTGAGACGCACGAAACCCCGCCCTTGCGCGCCGAACTCCCCACCATCGTTGAGGGCCACGCGGCCCTGGTCGCGAAACACGACAGCCGGCGCATCCCCGAGGCCGAGGTCGCGGCAGTCGAGCCACGCGAGATAGGTCGCCTCCGGAGGGGAGTAGCGCACGGCCGGGAGCTCGCGCGCCAGGAGCTCACGCAGGAGCTCCGCATTGCGCGTGATGCCTGCCAGGGTCTCGTCGAGCCAGGCATCGCCCTCGGTGTAGGCCGCGATCTGCGCGATGACGCCCAGGTGACTGGCGCTGTAGGTCACCTCCATCGGCATGCGCTCCCGGAGGCGGTCGGCGGTCTCCTGCGATCCGGGCACCATCTGGGCGCACTTCAGGCCCGCCAGGTTGAACGCCTTGCTGGCGGAGACCAGCGAGATATCCGGCCCGGTGAGGTCCTCGCCCAGGGTGAGGTAGGGCGTTACTGCGCGCCCCCCGAGCGGCAGCGGAGCCCAGATCTCGTCGGCGATGACGAGCACGTCGTGCGCGCGCGCCAGGCGCGCCACCGCCTCGAGGGTGGCCCGGGGGTGGATGGTGCCCGTCGGGTTGTGCGGGCTGGACAGCAGGAACGTCGATACCTCGGGGCGGGTGAACGCCGCCTCGAGGCCTGCGAGGTCGAGCTGGTAGCGGTCGACCAAGGGCACCTCGACGACGTCGCGTCCGACGATGCGAGCGACGACGGAGAAGAAGGGCGGATAGACCGGCGGAGTCACGACGACAGCGCCCGGTGCCGCGAGGTGCCGCAAGGAGGCCTCGATGGCGACGAGCACGTCGCCCATCGTGGTCACGTGCGCGGGGTTGATAGTCCAGTCGAGGCGCCGCTGCGCGAACCCCGCGAGGGCCTCCGGGAGACCGGCGTCCCAGCGGTAGCCGGTGTCCGACCGGTCGATGGCGGCACGCAAGGCCTGCGCGATCGGCGGGGCGAGCGGGAAGTCCATCTCGGCCACCCATAACGGCAGGACATCAGGGTCGAACACGCCCCACTTGGCGCTCGTGCGCCCCGTCGGATTGGCCTCGGTCATGCCAGTGAGGCTACCGACGCGCCCTCAGCCCGTCGGCCGGGGAGCCGCGTCACGCGAGCGCACTGCTGCGCGCGACGCGATCCACGTCCAGCCCGGCTCGCGATCCGGGATCGGGGCTGCCGCTACCGGCAGCCCCGCCGCCGCGGCGTTGGCGAACATGTCGTCGATATGGACGAGGTCGTCGAAGCCTTCGTTCTGCAGCAGGGAGACGACCGCCGACGCGCGGTATCCGGAGCCGCAATACACATAGACCGTCCGGTCACGGGGAATCTCGGCTAGTCGGTCGGCAACCTCGTAGAAGGGGATGAAGCTCGCTCCTTCGACGTGTCCCGCCTCCCATTCGCGAATCTGGCGGGTGTCGAGGATGAACGGATCGGGATCGGCCGTGATCGCGTCGGCGAGCCCCTCGAAGTTGAGCCGCACGGTGCGCGTGGCCTGCGCGGGATCCTCGAGCCACAGGTCGGGGCCTCCGATGCCCGCGGCCGCCGGGCGGTCGATGCCCACGCGCACGAGGTCGCGCTGCGCCGCCTCCACCTGCTCGGGCGTGCTGCCGAGGAGGGTGATCGGTGTCCCCCACGGCACCATCCAGGCCAGGTAGTTGATGAAGGCGCCGTCCATGTCGAAGTTGAGGGCACCGGGCACATGCCCCTGCGCGAACACCGCGCGCGACCGCAGATCCACGACCCACTCTCCGCGGGCAATGCGCTCCCGAAGCTCCGTGGCATCGGCCAGCGCCGGCGGCGTCAGGTCGACGTCGGCGGGACCGGCCACGTTGGCGGGGCCCATATGGGCGTAGTAGGCAGGAAAGACGTCAAGGCCGGCGAGCATGGTCTCGACGAATTCGCTCTCGCCGCTGGTGAAAGCCGGGTTGATGACCCGCTCGTGGGCCACGGTGGACGACGTGCCCTGCGTCTGGGTCGCCGAGCAGAAGGATCCGAAGCCGTGCGTGGGGAAGACCGCGGCCGCGTCATCGACGCGCGCAGCGATGCGATGCGCGGAATGCCACTGCTCGTGGGCCAACTCCTCGGTGAGGTTAGGGGCGACGAGGTCTGGCCGCCCCACGCTGCCGTAGAGCAGCGACCCGCCGGTGAAGATGACTCCGGGATCGTCACCCATGCGCACGGCATAGGACATGTGGTTGGGCGTATGACCGGGGGTGTGGATCACCTCGATGTCCAGGTCGCCGACGGAGAAGGTGTCGCCATCGTTGACCTGGATTGCCTCGAACCGGATGTCGAATCCCGCGGGGACGACGTACTCGGCCCCGTGCTTGCGCGCGAGCTCCAGGCCGCCGGTGACGTAGTCGTTGTGGAAGTGCGTCTCGACCACGCGGGAGATCGTGAGCCCGTGCTCGGCCACGAGGCGCTCGACGCGATCGATGTCACGCTGCGGATCGACGACCATGGCCACGCTGCCGTCGTGGACGACGTAGCTGCGATCCCCCAGGCCCGGGGACTCCAGGGTGAGAACGTGGGGGGTCCCCGCAGTCGTCATGGGCTCAACCTCTCTGTGGCGCAGCCTGTGAGGCTATACCCCCCAGGGTATCCCTCGCAAGGTGTCGGCGGCCGCGTTCGACATGAGCCGCGCCGCCTCGGGGGTCGGATGGACGCCGTCACCGGAGTAGCCGTCCTTCCAGCCGCCCAGGGGATCACGCAAGTCCCGGGCCGTGTCGAGCAGGATGACGCCCTCCTCCGCGGCCCACAGTCGCAGCGCGTCATTGAGCGCGATCGCCCGCGCATCCACCTCGGGGTCGTCCCGGGGCGGGACGGTGCCGACCGCCATGCGGATGCCGTAGGCATCGGCCTTGTCCTTGATGATCTGCAGGTTGGCGATGACGTCATCGGGAGTCACCGGCCCTGAGATGTCGTTGGTGCCGCCGAGGACGACGAGGACATCGGGTGACAGGGCCAGGGCGTTGTCGGCCTGCTCCGCCATCCACGCGGTCGTCATGCCGATGTCCGCCACGGTGCCACCCCAGCGCACCACTCCGCTGCTGTCATCGATGAGCCCGTAAAACCAGGAGAACTCATCGACCACGCCGAGCGCGGGATCCGTGGCGCCGCGCGTGATCGAGTCGCCGAGGAACACCGCCACGGGACGCTCCTCCATCGGGATGAACGTCGCGACCGGGGACGCCAGCGGGACATCCGCCGACGACGGCAGCGGCAGGGCCCCCGTGGGCGACTGCGACGGGGAGGCCGCGGGGGTCGCCGACGGCGTGGCCGACACGGCGGCGGGAGCGGGCTCGGAGGCGATGGGACCGGTGGCGACCGCGACGCTCACGCCCAGGAGGACGAGGAGGGCGCCCAGCGCCGCAAGACTCCGCAGGCCCCAGTCCACCCCCCCATTAGAACGGAGGGAAGGCCGGGAGGCGCCACGAGGCGGGGGTGACGCGCGCCACGCACCCCGACCCCACCCCACGAGGCCCGACCCCCACGCCCGGGAGCATGGAGGGGTGCCGTCGGAGATCCCGAGGGCACCGGGCGTCAAGGTCACCGCCGAGGCGCTCACCAGAGCAGGGGTCGGGCTACCGCCCGGCCCGGGGCCGGGCTCGCGCCCGGCCCTGCAAAGGAGTGAGTTTCATGGTCGAGTTCGGCTCGGTCTTCGCATCCCTGCTGAGCCGGTCCACGCCGGATCAGCCCAATTGGCGAGATCGCGAGTTCCGGGATCACGATCCCGAGATCCATCGCCACATCGGTTAATCCCCCGAGGGCTCCTAGGGTTCCCTCATGAGCCCACCGCAGGAGGGGGACGGCGCCGACATCGGCTCGCCGTCCCCCCTGCGGGTGGCCTACCCGGCCGAGCTCCCGGTCTCCCATCGCCGCGATGACATCGTGGCGGCGCTGCGTGACCACCAGGTCGTGATCGTCGCCGGGGAGACCGGCTCCGGCAAGACGACACAGCTTCCCAAGATGTGCTGGGAGGCGGGACGCCGTTCGATCGCGCACACGCAGCCCCGCAGGATCGCCGCGCGCGCGGTCGCCGAGCGCATCTCCGAGGAGCTCGGCGTACCGCTGGGCGGGTTCGTCGGCTATCGCGTGCGGTTCACCGACACGACCAGCGACGACACCGCCATCACCGTCATGACCGACGGACTCCTGCTCGCGTCCATCCGCCAGGACAGGCTGCTCCGCAGATTCGACACCATCATCGTCGACGAGGCCCACGAGCGATCGCTCAATATCGACTTCCTGCTGGGCTATCTCGCCTGGCTGCTCCCCCAGCGACCCGACCTCCGCGTCGTCATCACATCGGCCACTCTCGACACGCAGCGCCTCTCCGCGCATTTCGGCGGCGCACCCATCATCGAGGTGAGCGGGCGCACCTTCCCGGTCGAGGTCCGCTACCGCCCCTACGACGAGATCGATGAGGTCCAAGCGGTGACGGAGGCCGTGACGGGTCTGCTTGGGGAGTCCACCGGGGACACGCTCGTCTTCCTGTCCGGGGAGCGCGAGATCCGCGACACCGCCGATGCCCTGGCGGGGGCACTTCCACGCGATGTCGAGGTGGTCCCCCTCTTCGGCCGGCTGTCCGCGCCCGAGCAGCACCGGGTCTTCGCGCCGCATGACGCCCGTCGCGTCGTCCTCGCCACCAATGTGGCGGAGACCTCGCTCACGGTGCCGGGCATCCACCATGTCGTCGACACTGGCATGGCGCGGATCTCGCGCTACAGCACCCGCCTGAAGATCCAGCGATTGCCGATCGAGCCGATCTCGCGCGCGAGCGCGGCTCAGCGAGCGGGACGCTGCGGCCGCATCGCCGACGGCGTGTGCATCCGGCTCTACTCGGAGGCCGATCTCGCCTCCCGGCCGGAGTTCACCGATCCGGAGATCCTGCGCACCAACCTGGCCTCGGTCATCCTGCAGATGGCCACCCTCGGTCTCGGCGCGGTCGAGGAGTTCCCCTTCATCGATGCGCCGGACCGCCGCGCCATCGCCGCGGGCATTGCCGTGCTCGAGGAGGTCGGCGC
>JBPCSL010000037.1:0-12597 GCA_051007175.1 Candidatus Nanopelagicales bacterium | reverse complement strand
GACTCCTCCGACATGGCCTTCCAGACGGCTGGCGGTCTCGCGCTCAAGGAGGCGGCCGCGGCAACAGAAGTCGCGATGCTCGAGCCCGTCGACGTCGTCGTCGTCCTCGTGCCGGATGAGTACGTCGGTGCCGTGATGTCCGACCTGTCCACCCGGCGAGGACGGGTCACCGGGAGCGAGGGGATCGGCGCGGGACGCACGAAAATCACGGCTGAGGTCCCGGGCCTCGAGCTCACCCGCTACGCCATCGACCTGCGCAGCCTCGCCCACGGCACCGCGACGTTCACGCGCAGCTACTCCGGTCACGCGCCCATGCCGGCCTCGGTCGCCCAGGGCTTCGCCTCGTCCTAGGCAGGCCAGGACTCGGCTGCGCGGCCGGTCGGCGTCGCGCCGAGGTCGCCATCCGCGGGACCGCTGAAGCGCATGGTCCATGCCTGCTCGGTCAGCGGCCGATAGCGGTGCTCGGCACCGCGCATCACCATGACAGTGCCGGGCTCAAGCCACACTGTGACGACGCCCTCGGGGGTCACGACCTGCAGGATCCCGCTTCCGGCGCGCACCAGGTGGAGTTCGTCGCGCGCATTCACGTGCCAGGCACCCATGCCCTCATCCGCGGACGCCTCATCGGGCGGCGGGACCACGGGGGTCGCCCGCACCTGCCTCTCGCCCTCCGGGAGCACCCTCTCCACGACGTCGTCCGGGATCTCGTCCGCCTCGATCGACCAGAACTCACTGCCTACCGAGGCGAGCATGCGTGCCGGGTCCCCGGACGTCGAGTCCATCCGCGCCATGTCAGTCCTCCTGGGTCCATGCCTCCTCGAGGAGCGCCCGCGTCTCCTCGAGGATCTGCGGCATCGTCTTGGTGTGCCCGATGACGGGCAGGAAGTTCGTGTCGCCACCCCAGCGGGGCACGACATGCTGATGCAGGTGACCAGCGATGCCGGCTCCGCCCACTTTGCCCTGGTTGATGCCGATGTTGAAGCCGTGGGCGCGCGTTGTGGCGCGCAGCGTGCGCATCGACCGCTGGGTCAGCTCGCCGATCTCGAGCATCTCCGCGTCGGTGAGCTCCGTGTAGTCCGCCACGTGTCGGTACGGGCACACGAGGAGGTGGCCGGCGTTGTAGGGGTAGAGGTTGAGCACGACGTACGCCGTGCCGCCCCGCGCAACGACAAGGCCCTCGTCCTCCGGCATGCCGGGGGCGCGACAGAAGGGGCACTCCTCCCCCGGCCCGTCATGGGCCGGGCGGCTCTCGCCTGCGAGGTAGGGCTGGCGGTGCGGCGTCCACAGGCGATCCCAGCGGTCGGGCAGCCCCGCGTGATCCCGGCGGACCTCGTCGCTCATGACGCAGGCGCGCTGTCGACCTGGGTACGGCGCTCGACGGCGCCGGCAATCTCGCGCGCGGCGTCGTCGACGGCAACTCCGTTGCGCTGGCTGCCGTCCCGATAGCGGAACGACACGGCACCGGCAGCGACGTCGTCGTCGCCCGCGATGAGCATGTACGGGACCTTGGACTTCTGCGCGGTCCTGATCTTCTTCTGCATGCGATCACTCGAGTCGTCGACCTCGACGCGGATTCCCTGAGCGCGAAGTCGGTCGGCGACGTCGTGCAGATAGTCCGCGTGAGAGTCAGACACCGGGATGCACACCACCTGCACGGGGGCGAGCCACGGTGGGAAGGCGCCCGCGTAGTGCTCAAGGAGGACCGCGAAGAAGCGCTCGATGGAGCCGAAGAGGGCTCGGTGAATCATCACCGGGCGCTGCCGGCTCCCGTCCGGTGCCTGGTACTCGAGGTCGAAGCGCTCGGGGAGGTTGAAGTCGAGCTGGATGGTCGACATCTGCCAGGTGCGGCCGCTGGCATCCTTCGCCTGGACCGAGATCTTCGGGCCGTAGAACGCCGCGCCGCCCTCGTCGAGCACCAGCTCCAAGCCCTGCTTCTCGGCCGCCTGGCGCAGGACCTCGGTCGCCTCGGCCCAAACCTCGTCCGAGCCCACCGACTTCGCCGGGTCGCGCGTCGAGAGCTCGAGGTAGAAGTCCTCGAGACCGTAGTCGCGCAGGAGGTCCAGCACGAAGGTGAGGAGCTTGTCGAGCTCGTCGCCCATCTGCTCGCGCGTGCAGTAGATATGGGCGTCGTCCTGCGTGAATCCGCGCGCCCGGGTCATCCCCTGGACGACACCGGACTTCTCGTAGCGGTAGACCGTGCCGAACTCGAACAAGCGCAGCGGCAACTCGCGGTAGGAGCGGCCACGCGCGTCGAAGATGAGGTTGTGCATCGGGCAGTTCATCGGCTTGAGGTAGTAGTCAGCACCCTGCCTCTTCACGTGACCGTTCTCGTCGATGTCCGCATCGAGGTGCATGGGCGGGTACATGCCCTCGGCGTACCAGTCGAGATGGCCGGACTTCTCGAAGAGCGCGGCCTTGGTGATGTGCGGCGAGTTCACGAACTCGTAGCCGGCCTCCTCATGGCGGCGCCGCGAGTAGTCCTCCATCACGCGACGCACCACGCCGCCCTTGGGATGGAAGACCGCGAGGCCCGAGCCGATCTCCTCCGGGAAGCTGAAGAGGTCGAGCTCGGCACCAAGCTTGCGATGGTCCCGCTTCTCGGCCTCCTCCAGGAACGTGAGATAGGCCTGCAACTCGTCCTTGGACGGCCAGGCGGTGCCGTAGACCCGCTGTAGCTGCTCATTGGCCTGGTCTCCCAGCCAGTACGCCGCCGCGGTGCGCATGAGCCGGAAGGCGTTCGGCACGATGTAGCGCGTGTCGGGCACGTGCGGGCCGCGGCACAGGTCCCCCCAGCAGGTCGCGTCGGACTTGGCGTCGACGTTGTCGTAGATCGTGAGTTCGGCTCCGCCCACCTCCATGACCTCCGCGCCGCCCTCGCTACCGATGAGGCGCAGCTTGTAGGGCTCGGCGGCGAGCTCATGCCGGGCCTCCTGGTCGGTGACCACCCTGCGGCGGAACCGCTGCCCGGACTTCACGATCTCCTGCATGCGCTTCTCGAGCGCCTTGAGGTCCTCCGGCGTGAAGGGACGGGGCATGTCGAAGTCGTAGTAGAAGCCGTCCTTGATCGGCGGCCCCACACCGAGCTTCGCCTCGGGGAATGTGTCCTGCACCGCCTGAGCCAGCACGTGGGCCGTCGAGTGCCGCAGGACCGCGAGCCCCTCAGGGGTGTCGACGCCCACCGCCTCGAGGACGTCGCCGTCGGCCAAGGGGGAGGAGAGGTCGCGGAGCGCTCCGTTGACCCGGGCCACGACCACCGACCTGTCCCCGCCCACCACGTCCATCGCCGTAGCGCCCTCGGCGACCCCCTGAGACTGGGCGCCGTCGGCCGTGACGACGGAGATCGTGATCTCGGCCATGGGATCTCCCGTCGGGCGCTCAGGGGGACCCGCAGCGTAGGTCCGCGACGAGCCCCGGGGTGGAGGACGCCACGCTATCGTCCGGTGGCGTGACGGCCAACGGCAGCAGCCCTCGCTCAGGCGAACTCCTGCGATCCCTGCGGACCGCGCGCTCGGCCGCCGTCGGCGGCCTCGTGTTCGCGGTGAGCATCGCGCTCGTGTTCTACCTCTACCGATCGTCGTTCCCGACCGACGACTACCTGTCGCCCACCGCGCCGCTCCCCTCGCCCGAGACGCTCGACCGGGTGGGCCTCGCCCTGAATCTCATCCCTTACGCGTGCATCGCCTTCATCTGGTTCATGGCGGCTCTCAACTACAACATCGGGTACGCCGACCACCGACTCTTCACCACCGTCTTCCTCTCCTCCGGGATCGTGCTCGTTGGCCTGCTGTGCGTTGCCGGAGCGGTTGCCGGAGGGGAGGTCAGTGCCCTCGCGGGGGGACTGCAGGACACGCCGGGTGTGCGCGCCATGTCGGGGCTCACCGTCAGCCAGCTCTTCATGAACTACTCCGCCAGGATGGCGGCCGTCTTCTGCCTCTCGGTCTCCACCTTCGGCCGGATCAACCGGCTGCTGCCCACCTGGCTCGCCGTCTTCGGCACCCTGTCCGGGCTCGTCCTCCTCCTCGTCCCCTTCGGGGTGCCCTATGTGGCGTACGTCTTCCCCACATGGGTGGCGGTCCTCAGCATCTGGCTGTTCATCGCGGACCCGGGGGGCAAGTGGCGGGCGGCGACGGCGCGCGCCGACTGAGGAGGGTGGGCGATACTGGGTTCGAACCAGTGACCCCTCGCGTGTGAAGCGAGTGCTCTACCACTGAGCTAATCGCCCGATGACTAGCCCGCGACATTACCGCAGGGGCTCTCTCACTTCATGACGAGGTCGGTGACGGGCCCCAGCGTGAGCCCGAATGCTGATGCGTACCAGATGCCTCCCGCGAGGACGAGGACGGCGACAACGGAGGCAAGGGCCAGATTGCGGCGCCGCACGCGGGGATCCAGGGCCGCCTGGGCGGCACGACGTGCCCAGCGACGCACGGGGTCCAGCAGCCGGCGCGCCCACGCGTACTCGGAGGCCAGCACGACGAGCCCGAGGATGATCGCCGCCCAGCCCGGGCCTGGCAGGACGAGCATGGCGATACCGGCGGCCACCAGGCCCAGGCCCAGCAGGAGGACGCCGGCCTGCCAGATCACGTGAGTGGCACGCCTCCGTCGCGCCCATGCGCGCGCACGGAGGTGTGGGGGCAGCGCTCTGTCGACGCCCTGCTCGAACTCGTCGAGCAGGCGGTCCGCCGCCTCCTCCGCACGGTCGCGATCGGGCGTGGTCACCCTTCCACGGTAACGCCGCGCCGCGGGCATCGCCTCCCGTCAGGGGTCGGGATTCGCCGCCGCCATGCTGAGAAAGGTCCCGCGCACTCGCGAGGTGATCGGGCCGGGCGCCACGAGGGCGCGGGCATCGACGCGGTGCACCGGCTGGACATCGCGCGTGGACGAGGTGAGGAACACTTCCTCGGCCTCCTCGAGTGCGCTCATCGGCAGGTCTACCTCGACCGCCCCGGTCCACTCCAGGACGAGGTCACGGGTGATTCCCGCAAGGCAGCCGCTGGCCAGGGAGGGCGTCACCAGGCTCCCGTCGAGGACGAGGAAGACATTCGAACCCGTCCCCTCGCACAGCCGATCGCGCGTGTCCGGCATGAGCGCCTCGCCCGCGCCATGCCGATGGGCCTCCGCCAAGGCCAGCACGTTCTCGGCGTACGACGTCGACTTCACCCCGGCGAGCGGACTGCGCTCATTGCGCGGCCACGCCAGGGTGATGACCGCCGCCGATTCGGGCCACGGCGTCATCCGCGAGACCGCCACGACCAGCGTCGGCTCGTCCTCGCCACGATCGCTGCCCAGGGGGGAGGCCCCGGCCGTGTAGGTGATGCGCATGCGGCCGAGTGCACCGATCGCCTGGCCATTGGCCGAGGCGGTCTCCCGCACGGCGTGGCGCACGGCGTCGCGGTCGGGAATCGGCAGGCCCATGGCCGCGGCCGAGCGGTCGAGCCGGTCGAGGTGACGCCGCAGCGAGAAGGGGACTCCGTCGACGATCTTGAGGGTCTCGAAGATGCCGTCCGCCACTGTGAACCCGTGGTCGAGGACGGAGACATGCGCATCCTCGGCGTCGACGAGCCCGCCGGGCGACACCCAGAACCTCATGGAGACCTCCGGGCACGAGCATGGCAGAGCGGCCTCATCCCGGAAGTCCCCACGTGCGGCCGGCCAGGTCGATGAGCCGAGCGGCCTTGAGTTCGGTCTCGGACCATTCGGCCTCCGCATCGGAGCCCCAGGTGATGCCGGCACCCGTGCCGAAGCGGAGGGTGTCGCCCTCGCGCCAGAAGGTGCGGATCGCGACCGCGAGGCTCGCGGTGCCCGCATCGGCGTCCACCCAGCCGAACGCACCGCAGTAGAACTCGCGCTCGGCCGACTCGACGGCCTCGATATGCCGTAGGGCGGCGATCTTCGGGGCGCCCGTGACCGATCCCGGCGGAAAGGTGGCCTCGAGGATGGCCGGCCAGCCGACCCCCTCGCGCAGCTCGCCGGCCACGGTCGAGACCAGGTGCACGAGGCCCGGATGCGACTCCAGGGCAAGGAGCGCCGGGACGCTGACGCGGTCGCACACGCGCGACAGGTCGTTGCGCACGAGATCGACGATCATGATGTTCTCTGCCTCGTCCTTCGCCGTCAGGTCGTCGGCGATCCGCCCGGTGCCCTTGATGGGACCCGACTCGAGGATGCTGCCGTCGCGCCGCAGGAAGAGCTCCGGAGAGGCGGAGGCGATGTGCACGTCCTGGTCAGGAAGCCGCAGCATGCCGCCATGTGGCGCCGGGTTCCCGTCGCTCAGCAATGCGTACAGTCCCGCGATATCCATCGCGTCGGCCTCCGGCAGGGTCGCCTCCAGGACACGGCAGACATTGGCCTGGTAGACGCCGCCCTCCGCGATGCGCGCGCGCACGAATTCCACCGCCGCGATGTACGCCGAGCGACTCAACGAGCTTGACCACGCATCCGGGCCGCGCCACGGGCCGGCGACGTCGCCCGGCGAGCCCAGACGCCAGTCGGCGAAGCGGGCGAGCACCGGGGGTCCGCTGTAGGGCACGGCGACCGCCCAGCGGCCCCCGTCGTCGAGGGCCCGCAGGTCATCGGTGACCTCGAGGAGTCCCGAGGCGACCTGGCCGCCCAGGACGGCAGCCGGCTCCGCGGTCGTGGCCATGCCCCCATCCTGGCGCGGCCGGGTCGCGTTGAGCGCGATTCCCGCGGTCGGCTATCGTCTAGGACTTGGCGGCATGCCGCCTACGCGGACGTAGCGCAGTTGGTAGCGCATCACCTTGCCAAGGTGAGGGTCGCGGGTTCGAGTCCCGTCGTCCGCTCGAGGGTCCTCACCCCAGGACCTCTGGTGGAGTGGCCGAGAGGCGAGGCAAGGGACTGCAAATCCCTCTACACGGGTTCAAATCCCGTCTCCACCTCGGAGCTTCACCAGCACGCACCACCGCAGGGCGATTGGCGCAGGGGCTAGCGCGCTTCCTTGACACGGAAGAGGTCACAGGTTCAAATCCTGTATCGCCCACCCTCGGAGGGATCCACCCGCGAGTCTCGGGCTTGCCCTCGAACCTCCGCCTTCGTCCCCTGTGGGCTCTCCGCCGCCGACCTCGCCTGGGTGCCGGGGCGGACGGGGCAGAGCTGGCCTGGGCGACCAGACTCACTGGCCGGGGTGACTTGCCTAGCTGGGCGGGGCCACCGGCTGGCCCAGGAACTGCCGGTACATGTGGGCCATGAAGAGGCAGACGAATGGGTAGACCACGAGGCCGCCGATCCCACACGTGAACACCGACACGAGGCTCGCGACGAAGACCACGAGCATGGTGACGATCGCAAGGCCCTTGTAGTTGAGGACTGCCCTGGCACCGTGAGAGAACGCATCGCCGAACCCCTGGCCGCGGTCGAGGGCGGCGTACTGCACGAACTGCCACAGCCAGAGGAGCACCAGTCCCGGGATCACGCAGAGGAAGAAGCCCAGCACGATGCCGATCGAGGACACGATGGTGACGAAGAGGTAGAGCCAGCCGTGGCGCGGGTGCCAGATGTCCTTGAAGGACGGCTTCTCTCCGCGGGTGATCTTGAGCGAGGCGTTGATGAGGCCGATCTCGGCCAGCAGCGTGATGATGAAAAGAATGACCTGCACGAAGAGACCGCCGAAGACGCTGGCGAATAATCCCGCGCCATTCCCCGCAAGGCACGCGTTGAGCTCCGCCTGCGACGTGATCGACTGGCAGCCGAAGACGTACCGGTTGACCACCGGGTCCAACACTTGCTGGAGCCCGTAGCCGACGATCCCGGCCGCGAGGACGACCGCAGCGAGGGCGATCATCGTGCCGGCGTTCTTCCCGAACGCCGAGAAAGCCCAACTGATGGCCCCGCCGATGTCGGGTGATCCCGCGGGCGGCGGGCCCTGCTGCGGCGCGGGGGGCGGTGGCGGGGGCGGTGGCGGGACTGCGGACATCGGGCCTCCTCAGGTCTCGCGCTCATCCTGTCGCCCCTGCCGGCCGACCTCCAGAAGACGCGCCGGGAGGGTCACTCCTGCTCGGCGAAAGCCCACACGTCGTAGTCGTCGAGCGTGAGATCCCACCCGTGCACCTCCAGGGCGCAGGCGATCTGGGCTCGGTGCTCGGTGGCATGCAGGCACGCCTGGGCCAGGATCGTTGAGCGGAGTGCCGTCCGGGGACCGTCCTCGTCCTCGAACTCGACCAGTTCATCGACGAGCGGGGCCTGGGCGATGAGCACGGCGTCGAGGTCAGCCAGGCGCTGGCGCAACTGCTCGAGGTCAGCAGGGCCGGTGGGCGGAGTCAGATCGGTCCACTGCATGCCGGCCAGGCAGTAGCAGTACCACTCGGTTCCGCCGACGATGTGGACGGCGAGCTGACCCACGGGCCAGGCCGTCGGCGCGTAGCTCGCGTCGAGGGCCTCGGGGGGCAGCGCCGCCATCTCCCGGAAGAGCTTGTCGTTCGTCCAGGCGAGGTGGCGCAGCGCGCGCGTCATGTCCGTCATGGGGCGATGCTCCCACGCGCGGCGCCGGCCGTTCGGCCTTAGCCTCACGCCATGGCTTCGCTCAGTCGACTGGTCGGCGTCTACGACGCCGATGGCGGCCTACGCGGTGAGCTCGCCTACCTCGCGGGCAAGGCGCTCGGCCACCACTGCTCGTTGTGCGACATCACGCACTCCCCGGTCCGCCGGCGACGCGCGTGGGACGCCTATGCCGCGTCTCTGCCCGTCCCCTTCGACGTGGTACATCGCAATGAGCGCGACCCTCTCCTGGCCGCCGCCACGACGGGACGGGAGCCCTGCGTGGTCGGCCTCGCCGACGACGGGAGCGTCGTTCACCTCCTCGACGACGAGGCACTCCAGCGCGCCGGCGACGTGTCCGGCCTCGCGCGCGCCCTCGATCAGGCACTCGCCCGCGAGGGCCTCACCTGGCCCGGGGGCCTCACGACCTGAGGCGCACGGCTCCCGCGAGCTGCTCCTCGGTGAAGCCGCCCTGGACAACGCCCTTGGTCGCATAGTCGTAGAGAGCCACGGAGAAGACCCCGCGCATGGCGCTGAGCACGAGGCCGGCCACGAGGACCACGACGAGACCGATGACCGCGAGCGGGATGCCGATCGACCATGCGCCCGCCGTGGTGAGGAGCGCACCTCCCACGACCGCGAGGATGCCCGGCAGGATCGCGAGCAGGCCGATGAGGCCGCCGATGCGCACGCCTCCCGAGAGCTGGGTGCCCCAGCGGGCCTTGAAGGTCGCCGCAGACTTCTTGATCGCGTCGATCATGCCGAGATCATCGAGCATCATCGCCGGCATGACGAAGAAGGTGATGAGCTGCCACATGACGCCGGCGGTCGCCGCGAGCACATTGCGGAAGATCACCGACACCAGCCCGCCGTCGTTGTTGCCCCGAAGGGCCCCGATGAGCGCGCTCACCACGGCGTTGACGAAGGCCCAGCGCGCGATGCGACCCAGCCGTCCGAACGCCGTCCCGAGGCCATGGCCGATCGAGGAGTCCCCGCCCTGCATCTCGGTGGCCGCGCTCACCACCAGGCCCGCCTGAAAGAGCGACATCACCAGGGTGACGAGGTAGAGGCCGATGATGACCAGGGCCCAGCCGACCCAGTTGAGGTCGGTGGCGATGAAGAAGACACCCGCCACCACGACCACGAACGGGATGACCGAGGCCACGACCCCCAGGGCCGGGTAGCCCATGAGATAGCGGTTCTCGCGCAGGACCTTCCACGACTGCCGCGTGAGCTCGCGGCTCTGCGCCCAGGAGCTCATGCGGGGCTAGGCCGTGCTTTTTCGGAAGAGCGCCGCGACGATGGCGACCAGGATCACGGCCACGAGGATCTGCACGAGGAAGGTGACCCAGCTGAAGCCATAGTCCTGGCCCAGGAAGGCCGCCCCGATCCACAGGCCGATGCCCGCTCCCACGATGCCGCAGATGATCGTCATGATGCAGCCGATGGGCTGCATGCTCGGCACGAGGATGCGGGCGATGAGGCCGATGACGATGCCCACGCCCAGGACACTGAAGAACCCATACATCTGCATGGCGCGACTATGGCATGAAGTCGGGCGGTCGGAGGCCAGTTCAGGGCGTGTCGCCCTGGCGAGCCAGGGCCATGATCCGCGACAGTGCCCGCCGGTACTTCTTGCGGTAGCCGCCGCGCAGCATCTCCTCGGAGAAGAGGCGGTCGAGCGGGACACCGGAGGCGCGCACCGGGATGTCCCGGTCGTAGAGGCGGTCGACGAGCACGACGGTGCGCAGCGCCTGTACCTGGTCGGTGAGGGTGCGCACGCCCTCGAGATGGACCGCGGACACGCCGTCGAGGAGGGCGCCGTACCGCGAGGGATGGATGCGCGCCAGGTGCGCCTGCACGGCCGACCATTCGTCCAGGGTCGCTCCCGGCCACGCCTCCGCGCTGGCCTCCACCTGCGCGGTCGACCAGGGGGCGGGCGCCTCGGGAAGCCCTCGGTGCCGGAAGTCCTCGCCCTCGATGCGCACCACGTCGAAGTGGGCAGACAGGCCCTGGATCTCGCGCAGGAAGTCCTCCGCGGCGAACCGCTCCTCCCCCAGCTTCTCCGGCAGGGTGTTGGAGGTGGCCGCGAGTCTCACCCCGGCTTCCACCAGTCTCCCCAGCAGCGTCGACATGAGCACGGTATCCCCGGGGTCGTCCAACTCGAACTCGTCGATGCACACGAGTCGAAAGCGACTCAGCGCCTCGACGGTCGCGGCAAACCCGAGCGCGCCGACGAGATTGGTGTACTCGACGAAGGTGCCGTAGGCCTTCGGCTCAGGAGCCGCGTGCCATAGCGAGGCGAGCAGGTGCGTCTTCCCGACGCCGAAGCCGCCGTCGAGGTAGACGCCGGCCCTCGATTCCGGCGGTCCCCCGCGCCGGAGCCAGCCGCGCCCGCTCGGCTTGCGCTCCAGTCCGCGGGCGAAGGCCTCCAGCGCTGCGACAGCGGCGGCCTGGGTGGGCTGCTGCGCGTCGGGGATATAGGTCGCGAAGCGCTCGTCGGCGAAATGGGGCGGCGGCACGAGGTCCTCGAGGATGCGCTGGGGGCTCACCTGCGGATCGCGGTCGACCAGACGCCCGAGCACGGCTGGATGCTACGCGTCCGCGGGTGGGAGCATCGGATCGTGCCGGAGACGATGCGCCTACCCGTCGTGCCCCCGGTCTCGCCCATGCTCGCGGCAGCGCCGGCGAAGGGAAGCGCCTCGCGCATCCCGGAAGCGGCGGTGGGGACCCTCGCCTACGAGCCGAAATGGGATGGGTTCCGAGCCCTGCTCTTCCGCGACGGGGACGCGGTTGTCATCCAAGGGCGCGGGGGCGATGACCTTGCCTACGCCTTCCCCGAGATCGTGGAAGCGGCGCGCGCGATCCTGCCTCCGCGGATCGTCCTCGACGGAGAGCTCATCGTCGTCCAGGGCAGCCGACTGGATTTCGAGGCCCTGGGCTCGCGCCTGCGGCCTCGCTCGGAGGCGGGCAAGCCGTCCATTGCGCGCCTCGCCGACGCGCTTCCGGCGCAGTACGTGGCCTTCGACCTCCTCGCACTCGAGGACGCGCTCCTCCTTCCGCTCCCCTTCCGGGACCGGCGCCGACATCTGGAGGAGGCGCTGGCATCCGCGCATGCGCCTTTCCGGGTCACGCCCATGACAGAGGATGCCGACGTAGCCCGCCTCTGGTTCGAGCGCTTCGAGGGCGGCGGGCTCGATGGGCTCATCGTCAAGCCGATGGCCGACCCCTACGCGCCCGGCAAGCGCACGCTCACAAAGGTGAAGCACGCGCGCTCCCTCGACGCCGTGGTCGCCGGATGGCGCGCCCACTCCTCCTCGCCCGACGAGGTCGGATCGATCCTCCTCGGCCTGTACGACGACGCGGGACGGCTGCACCACATCGGCGTGTGCTCCGGATTCAGCGCGGCACGGCGCCGCGAGTTCGCTGACCTGCTCACGCCGTACGCCGTACCCGAGGGAGACCGTCATCCGTGGATCGACGCCGAGCCCGGCACGCGCATCCCGGGCGGATCGCATCGATGGTCGCGTGGGCGCGATTCGGGCTTCCATCCTCTGCTCCCGGACCTCGTCGCCGAGGTCGCCTACGACCAGTTCGAAGGTGACCGACTGCGGCATGTGGCTAGCTGGCAGCGCTGGCGCCCGGACCGGTCGGCCGCCTCGTGCACCTATGACCAGGCCGCGCGGCCCGCGCCGATCGACATCGCCGACATCCTCGTTCGATGAAGGAACGGTAAAGAACGTCAGAATCGCGTGAGAGGGCCCTGGGAAGGCCCTGTGAGAGAGGGCATCAGCGGACTACGGCGTGGAGGCTGGGCGGAACGGCGTTGCGAGGGCTTCGCCCTGACGAGGAGGTTCCGATGAGGATCCGTCGACCCGTGGCGGCCGCAGCCGCCGCCCTGCTGCTCGGCACCGGCGTGGCCACCGCCACGGCCGGCACCGCGATGGCCCATGAGCGCCCCGGCCACAGCCAGGGACCACAGCCCGGGCAGGGCAACCAGGGCGACCGCGGGCAGGAGACCCGCGATCGATGGCTCGAGTCCCACGTCACCCGCACCGTCGCTCCCGAGGCGGTGAGCGCCCTGCGCGCATCCCTCGAGTCAGCGCG
>JBPCSL010000036.1:0-8122 GCA_051007175.1 Candidatus Nanopelagicales bacterium | reverse complement strand
ACGCGCCCCGTCAGGTCGAAGGAGGCGGCCATCACGCCATCAGCCGATGGACTGCCTCGGCGAAGAGCCGCGAGTGGAGGTCGACGTCGGCGGCCGTGGTGTCCGGGCACATGAGCGCCATGTTGTGGAAGGGCGTCATGAGCACGCCGCGATTGGCCATGAAGAGGTGCAGGTACTCGTCGAGTTGGTCGTCCTCGGCGTGCGCCGACTCGGTGCCCGTGCGCGGCGCAGGCCGGGTGAAGCGATACTCCGCGCGCGCTCCGAGCTGGGCGATCGACCACGGCACGTCGTACTCCTCGAGGGTGGAGACGACGCCCTCGGTGAATCGCGTGGCGAGGGTGATCATGTGCTCGAACGCCGCATCGGTGAGGACCTCACCGAGAGTCGCGCGCATCGCGGCGGTCGAGAGGACGTTGCCCGCGAGCGTGCCCCCGACGCCGCCGACATCGATGAGATCCGCGTCCGGATGCTCCTTGACCATCTCGGCGACGCGCTCGGTGATGCCGTAGGCGCCCGAGGGAATGCCGCCGCCGATGCTCTTGCCGATGACGAAGATGTCGGGCTGGAGGTCCCACGCGCGCGTGCAGCCACCGGGGCCTGCGGAGATGGTGTGCGTCTCGTCGATGAGAAGCAGCGTGCCGTGCCTCCGGCAGAGCTCAGCCACGCCCTCGAGGAAGCCCGGCTCGGGGAGGACGATGCCGATGTTGGTGAGTGCCGGCTCCATGATGACCACGGCCACATCGCCGTGCGCGAGCGCACGCTCGACCGAGTCGAGATCGTTGAACTCCATGACGCGCGTCGTCTCGTCGATCGGCGAGGGTGCGCCCACGTTGCCGCGGCGCAACTGCGTCTCGCCGCCAGGTCCCCTCTGCACGAAGGTCTCATCGACCGAGCCGTGGTAGCAGAACGAGAACGCCGCCACCTTGGGCCGGCCGGTCACCATGCGTGCCAGGCGCAGGGCCCAGCGATTGGCATCCGTCGCCGTCAGCGAGAACGACCACAGCGGCAGCCCGAATCGTCGGGTCAGCTCGGCGCCGACCCATTCGGCATCCGAGCTCGGCATCATGGTCGTGATGCCGCCATCGACGCCGATGCGCTGCTGCACCGCGCGCACGGTCGGCTCCGGCGAGTGGCCGGCCATGGCCCCGGTGTCGCCCAGGGCGAAGTCGACGTACTCATAGCCGTCCACGTCAGTGATGCGGTTGCCGTGGGCCGTGGCGAGGTAGAGCGGATAGCCGCCGGACCACTTGTTCATCCACGTCATCGGCACCCGGCCGAAGAGGTGGTCAGCCTGCTCGTAGAGGGCGCGCGATCGCGGTGAGCGCGCGGCATAGGCGGCTCGCTCCTCGGCGAGCAGGGTGGTGAGGCGGGTGCGGTCGATGGCGGGCATGGTTCCCCTCAGTCGGTGCCGGTCTGGCCCGACAGGGGCGGCTCCGCCGTCCCGCCGGGCCCGTCCACGATAGGGCTCAGTCGCTCCTCCTGCGTACGCCGTCCCGCGATGAGCAGGCCGACGCCGACCGCCGCGAACTCGATGATCGCGGCGCCGATAAGCAGCTCGCGCCAGCCCAGGGTGACCAGGGCGGCCGCGATGAGCGAGCCGAGAGCGAAGGCCGCCGTCTTCCCTGACGTGGCGGCCATGAAGACAAGCGAGCGCGCATTCTTCGGTGCCTCGCGATCGCGGACCTGCATCACCGCGGATAACTGCGGCGCCTCGGCGATGCCGAGGATGAAGGCCGCCGGGAACGCCCACCACATGGCCGGTGACATCGCGAGCAGGGCGATGCCCCCACCGATCGCGAGAGTGGAGACCACGACCGCGGTGCCCGGATCCATCCGGAGCGGCCGGCGGGCCATCACCACGGACCCGGAGAGGGCGCCCGCGGCCACGACCGCGAGGAGTAGGGCGCCCTTGCCCGAGTCGCCCCCGAGATCCGCGCCCAGCAGGGGAGCCGCGATGACGACCCCGGCGATGCCGACGTAGGCCAAGGTGCTGATGACCGTCGATCGCCGGAGCGAGAGCGAGTGCCAGAACACCTTCAGATAGCGCAGCGACGCCGCGAAGGGGACGGGAGGCTCCTGGTGGGTGTGACTGCGCGGGGGAATGTGCACCATGAGCAGGGCCAGAATCGCCAGGACGTACATGACCGCGACTGCTTCGAGTGAGGCCGCTCCCGGCACGTTGGTGTCCAGGATGTAAGCCAGGCCGACGATGGCGGGCCCCGCGATATCCGCGACGTTGTAGGTGCCGACATCGACGGCGTACACCCGCGCCGGCAGCGCTCCTGGCGCGATCCGTGGCAGTTGGGCACTGAGGGCGCCGAAGAAGAGCGGCTGCGCCAGGCCCGCCAGCCCTGCGATGAACACGAGGAGGCCCGCCGGCGCGGACCCGAGCGCGACCGAGAGCACCACGGCGTACGCCATGAGGACGAATGCGGCGACGAGGAAACCGCGCTTGGGGTGCTCGAGGCGGTCGACATAGGCGCCGACGAAGGGGCCCATGAGGCCGGAGACGCCGGCGAACGCGGCGATGAGGAGCGACCCGTCCGAGGCGGTGCCGCCCGCCGCGAGGACACCGAGGATGACAGCCGACGGCAGGCCGGCACCGGCACCGCGGGACAGCGCCGCGACTGCGGCGTAGGCAGAGAGCCCGCCTCGCATGCCACCCCTGACGCCCACGGGCTCACGGTAGGAGGTCAGCGCCGCGGCCTTCATCGTGGGTGACCGTGCCAGCACGGTGGACCGGATTCCCCTCACCCCTAGACTCGGGGCCGCCACTCAACGAGAGCAGCAGATAGGGGAGTTATGAATTTCGGCGAGTTCCTGTGGAGCCTCCTGGTCATCTTCTTCATGGTCATGTACTTCATGATCCTCTTCAGCGTCGTCATCGACCTGTTCCGGAATCATCAAATGGGGGGCTTCGCGAAGGCGCTGTGGATCCTGTTCCTCATCTTCGTCCCGCTCCTGTCGCTCCTCATCTACGTCATCGTCTACGGCAAGAGCATGGCGACTCGCCAGCAGCAGGCCGTAACGGAGGCGCAGCAGGAGCAGGCGGCCTACATCAAGCAGGTCGCGGGCACCAGCCCCGCTGAGCAGATCGCCCAGGCGCAGCAGTTGCTGCAGTCCGGCGCCATTTCCCAGCAGGAGTTCGATGCCATCAAGGCCAAGGCACTGAGCTGAGCAGTCAGCCGACACCGCCAGTTGCCGCCCCTGGAGGGCGGCAACTGGCGGGCCTGTTCGGCCTGGCCATCGGGCTGGGGATCCTCGCCGCCATCGGTGCGGCGGTCTTCCTCATGGCCATGTCCTGGGCCACCGATGCCGTCTGGGAGTGGCTCCCCGCACGCCTCGGCCTCACCGAGGTGCCGTGGTGGTACGTCGTCATCGGGCTCCTCGTGGGAGCCCTGCTCATCATTCTCGCCTGGCGGCTCGGCCCTGGCATGGGAAGCCCGCTCGACGGCTTCCACTTCGACATCGGACCGTCCAAGGCTGCGGCCGCGCTGTCCGTCGCGCTGGCCACGCTCATCTTCGGCGGCGTACTCGGCCCGGAGGCGCCGCTCATCGCCGTCGGCACGATCATCGGCGGGTTCGTCACGCGCAAGCAGCCCGCGCAGGTCCAGCAGCTCGCCATGGCCCTCGGCGGCATCGCCGCCATCGGCACGATCCTCGGCAACCCGTTCATCGCCGCCTTCATGGTGCTGGAGTTCGCCGCCCTGGGCTCCATGCCCAAGCAGGCATTGCTCCCGCTCTTCGTCGCGCTCGGCTCCGGCTACCTCGTCCTCACGGGCATCGGCCCCTTCACCGGGCTGGGCCAGCTCGAACTCGCCGTGCCGGGCCTCACCGAGGTCGACCACCTCACCGGGCTCGACCTGCTCATGGGGCTGGTCGTCTCTATCCTCGCCGCAGTCGCGGTGCTGGGCTCACGGCAGATCGGCTACATGACGCAGCGCGCGGCCAAGGCCAAGCCAGCCGCGACAATCATCGTGGCCGCGCTCGTGATCGCCGGCCTCTCCGCGATCGTGATGCTCGCCTTCGACCAGCCCTACGACGTGATCCCGTTCTCCGGCGAGACCGCGATGCCGACGCTGCTGGCCGAGACCTCCGCAGGAGCCGTCCTCGCCATCGTGATCGCGAAGATGATCGCGTACGGCGTCTCCCTCGGCGGCGGATTCCGCGGCGGCCCGATCTTCCCGTCGACCTACGTCGGCGTCGCCGTGGCCGTGTGCGTCGGGCTCGTCATCACCACGACGCCCATGAGCGCCCTCGTCGTCGCCGGCATCGCGGCCTCCTGCGCGGCCATGCTCAAGCTGCCGTTCACCAGCGGCCTGCTGGCGGTCGTCATCGGCGCCGGCGCCGGCACCGTCGTCACGCCTCTGGCGATCATCGGCGCGATCGTCGGCGTCTTCATCCGGATGGCCTACGACAAGAAGGCCCGCCACGACGAGCCCGTGGCCGTCGACGCCTAACCACCCCCGCCCCACCCCGCCTTAGTTCCGCGAATGGTTGGAAACTGTCGCAAGTTCCAACCATTCGCGGAACTAAGACGGCAAGGGAGGTGGTGAGGCGGGCAGCACCGGGTTTGCCAGGCCCTCGATCACGTGGGCATTCGGCAGGACGGAGAGCAAGGAGCCGGGCAGCACGATCTTGGATCGCCGCAGCCCACTGCCGATGACCGTCGACGGCACGTTCATCACGCGCGCGTCCACGAGGATCGGCCAGTCGGCCGGCAGCCCGATCGGCGTGATGCCGCCGTACTCCATGCCGGTGGCCGCCACCGCTTCGTCCATCGGCGCGAACGAGATCTTGCGTACGTCGAGCCAGCGGCGAACCGCGCCGTTCACGTCAGCGCGCGTCGTCGCCAGGATGATGCAGGCGACCATGCGCACCTCGCCCTCGCGCTTGCCAGCGAGCACCACGCAGTTGGCCGAGGCCCCCAGGGGTACGTCGTATTGCGCGCAGAAGGCGGCCGTATCGGCCAATTCCGGATCAATCTCCGCCACGCCCACCTGGTTGCGCTCGGGCCAGGCCGCCAGCGACGTCGCCGTCGAGGCGGCGAGGAGGTCCGGCCGGTCGACGGCGGAGATCACGGTGAGCGAGCCCATCTGCAGCATGCGCCGATGACACCACATCGACCGGGCAGGCGCCCGCCGACTCCGGTACATTCGACACACTCGCGACAAGGAGGCGCCATGTGCAGTCCGGCCCCCTGCATGCGCTGCGGCAAGGTCACCTGGACCGGCTGCGGCGACCATGCCGAGATGGTCATGGCGTCGGTGCCTGAAGACCGTCGCTGCACCTGCCGGTAGCCATGCCGCCCCGGGCGCCCGAGGCCGCACTGCGCGGCGAGCGCATGGCAGCGATCCTCGTGGAGCTGCGCAAGCACGGCGAGGTCCACGTCTCCGATCTCGCGGAGCGCTTCGGCGTCTCGCTCGCCACCCTGCGCCGGGACCTCGCCATCCTCGAGGACCAGGGCCTGTGTCTGCGCCGCTACGGCGGGGCGGTGCCTACCGATTCCAGCACCGAGCTCCCCGTCGTCTATCGCGATCGACGATCGGCGGCGGAGAAGCGCGCGGTGGCGGAGGCCGCGGCCAAGCTCCTGCCGCGCGGCCCGCAGACCGTCGGCCTCACCGGCGGTTCGACCACGAGTGAGATCGCGCGAGTCCTGTCGACCCGGCTCGACCTCGTCGTGGTGACCAACGCCCTCAACATCGCCGCCGAGATGGCGCAGAAGCCGCGCATCCGTGTGGTCGTCTCCGGTGGCGTGGCCCGGTCGCAGAGCACCGAGCTCGTCGGGCCGTGGGCTGAGTCGGCACTGGCCCAGGCCTCCATCGGTACGGCGTACATCGGCGTCGACGGCCTCTCGGTGGAGGCCGGGCTCACCACCCACGACGCCATCGAGGCCCGGACCAATGCGGTGCTGCTGGGCCGCGCCGAGCGCGTCATCGTGGTGGCCGATTCCAGCAAGATCGGGAGGGCGCTGCCCGGGCAGATTGCGCCCCTGAGTGCCATGCACGTGCTAGTGACGGACTCCCGGGCTGACCGCGACGCCCTCGATGCGATCCGCGCCCACGGGGCCGAGGTCGTCATCGCCTCGCTTCCGTAGTCGCTCATCGCGCCGGGGCGTCTCCTGGCACACTGCCCGCATGGACCTCACCCGCTGCACGGCCACCGAGCTCCTCGCGCTCTACCGTTCGGGCGACGCCTCACCGGTCGAGGCCATGCAGCAGACACTGAATCGCGTCGAGCAGCTGGATCCCGTCCTCAACGCCTTCTGCTATCTCGACGCCGATGCCGGCCTCGCAGCCGCGCGCGAGAGCGAGGCGCGCTGGAACGACCATCGCGCCACCGGCGCACCGGTCCGCGATCTCGAGGGCGTGCCGGCCACCCTCAAGGACCTGCTGCTGACAAAGGGCTGGCCGACGCTGCGCGGCAGCCGCGCGATCGATCCCGACCAGCCCTGGGACGCCGACGCCCCGTGCACCGCCCGCATGCGCGAGGCCGGTGCGGCCATCTTCGGCAAGACCACGACACCGGAGTTCGGCTGCAAGGCCGAGACCAACTCCCCCCTCACCGGCCTCACCCGCAATCCCTGGGATCCTGAGCGGACGCCCGGAGGCTCCTCCGGCGGCTCGGCCGCGGCCGTCGCCGCGGGGCTCGGCCAGCTCAGCATGGGCACCGACGGCGCCGGCAGCGTGCGCATCCCGGCCGCCTTCTGCGGCGGGGTCGGCATGAAGGCCAGCTTCGGCCGCGTGCCGGCGTACCCCCTGTCGCCCTTCGGGTCCGTCGCGCACGTCGGGCCCCACACGATGAGCGTCACCGATTGCGCGCTCATGATGAACGTCGTCTCCCGCCCCGACCCACGCGACTGGACGTCGCTCCCGTACGACCCGGTCGACTACACCGCGGGCCTCGACGACGGCATCCGCGGCCTGCGCATCGCCTACTCGCCGACACTCGGCTATGCCGACGTCCATCCCGATGTCGCGGCCGCGGTGGAAGCCGCCGCGCGCGAGCTCGAGTCGCTCGGCGCGATCGTGGAGCAGGTCGATCCCGGTTTCGATGACCCGCTCGACATCTCGACGGGCCTGTGGTTCGTCGCCTCGCGCACCGTCTACGAGACCCTCACCCCCGAGGGCCAGGCGGTGACCGACCCCGACTTCGCCTCGCAGGCGGAGCAGGGCGCGATGCTCTCCGCGCAGGACGTGCAGAAGCTCAGCATGCGGCGCAACGACCTGGGCCTGCTCATGCGGCTCTTCATGACGCGCTACGACATCCTCGTCACGCCGTCCGTGGCTATCCCGGCCTTCGAGGCCCGGCCAGCGGGCACCGTCCCGATGACGCCGGAGTCGATGCTGTCCTGGACCCCGTTCAGCTATCCCTTCAACCTCACCCAGCAGCCAGCGGTCACTGTGCCCTGCGGACTATCGAGTGATGGCCTGCCCATCGGCGTGCAGTTCGTGGGCCCGGCGCACGGCGATGCCCTCACCCTGCGGGCCGCCCGCGCGTACGAGACTCTCCACCCTGTCCCGCGTCCCCCGCTGTGACATAGATCGGTCATAGACTCACCTCACCTGGCCTCGGGGCGGATGTCTTTGGCATCCTGGGGAGCCATCGATTCACTCCAGGGAGGGCGCGTGCTGCGGGGGAAGACCATCGCACTGATCGCCTCGGCTGCGCTGCTCGCCGGGTGCGGCAGCTCCCTCAGCATGGCGATGGGTCCCTCGAGTGCCTTCCCCACCCCGTCCGACAGCGCGGTCACGCCCGCTCCCACGCCCACCGACACGACTCCACCGCCACCGCCGCAGGTCGATTCCCTGCGCTTCGTCGTGCAGGGCAAGGGCGAGCTCCAGGACGGCAAGGCCCTGACACCGGGGTCTCGCGTCAAGGTCGAGGACCTCGAGTCCGGCTCCCTCGTCCAGTTGCTCGAGGTCCGCGATGCAGGCAGTCCCGTCGTCAGCGAGGAGACGACGTCGTCAGACGCGTCCTGGCGCACATCGCCACTCGCGCCGTCGAGGGACTTCCAGCTCAGTGTCCAGGCGCCTGATGGATCCGAGCGCGTCATCCTCTTCCGCACGCGCGGGGCAGGCGACCGCACGACAGCCACGATCTTCCCCGACAAGGGCACCTA
>JBPCSL010000035.1:0-12969 GCA_051007175.1 Candidatus Nanopelagicales bacterium | reverse complement strand
CGCCGACCTCGATGGTGCTCACATTGGGACCCGTCGCGACCACGCGCGCCCAGGACAAGCGGCGGCCCACCTGCGCGGTGTCGGGGATGAGGATGCCACCCGTCGACGTGCGCTCGCCCTCAACAGCCCCCGGCCGCACGAGCACGCGATCGTGCATGAGCCGGATGGGGACCGACCCGTCTGAGCGCGGTGTCGTGTCGGGAGCGTCCAGCGTGCTCGTCATGCTGCCCACTCAGTGACAGTGGCAGCGGCGGCTGCGGCGCCAGCGGCGAAAGACGACGAGGGTGATGACCGTGCCCGCGACGACGGCGACGCGGTCGGGACGGATACCGCCGTACTCGTCGGTGAAGAAGCCCTTGACCGCGTTGAGGCCGCGCTGGGCGAGTGCCTTGGGCTGGGTCTCGGCCCGGAGCTGGTCGAGGGTGGCCGCCAGGTTGTCCCGGGCGGCCGCGATCTCGGCCTCCAGCTGGGCGGCGGAGGGCGCTGCCGGGGCCGCCTTCTTCTCGGTCACGGTCGAGAGCCTAGTGGGACACCCGGCGCCCCTGACCGGGGAGGCTTATTGCAAGAACTTTGCAGATGCGAGGACTGGGACGTAAGGTCCAGGGGTGCTGATCCGCCTCGTGCCCCTCGCCCTGGTCGGCCTCGTCGCCGCGGGCTGCGGGGGGCAGGCCGCCTCAGACTCGACGACCGCGTCCTCGGCCTCCGCCGCGACCCTCAAGGTCGCCACCACCGTCTCGCCGCTGACCTCCATCGTGTCCGCGGTGGGCGGCGACAAGGTGACCATTGAGGGCATCGTCCCCGAGGGGGTCAACTCCCACACCTTCGAGCCCGAGCCGCAGACCGCCGAGCTCCTCAGCACCGCCGACATCATCTTCGTCAACGGCCTCAAGCTGGAGGACCCGACGCTGTCGCTGGCGGAGGCCAATATGAAGGACGGCGCGGAGATCGTCGAGCTCGGCACCCAAACTCTCCCGGAGTCCGACTACATCTACGACTTCTCCTTCCCGAAGGAGGACGGCAAGCCCAATCCGCACCTGTGGACCGATCCGTACTTCGCCATCAAGTACGCCGACATCGTGCGCGCGACGCTCTCCGAGCGCGACCCCGCCCATGCCGACTACTACCAGTCGAACTTCGAGGCGTTCCAGAAGCAGGCCACCGCGCTGGCCGATGCCGTCAAGGCCGATCAGGCCACCGTGCCCGACGGCGGCCTCAAGCTGGTGACCTACCACGACGCCTACGCCTACTTCGCGCGCGATTTCGGCTGGGAGATCATCGGCGCAATCCAGCCGAAGACCTTCGCCGATCCCACGCCTGCCGAGGTGGCCGACCTCATCGCCCAGATCAGGGTGCAGAACGTGCCCACGATCTTCGGCTCCGAGGTGTTCCCGTCGGCCGTGCTCGAGGCCATCGCGGCCGAGACCGGCGCGCGCTACGAGGACTCGCTGCGCGACGACGACCTGCCGGGGGCCCCCGGCGACCCGGAGCACTCGCTGCTCGAGCTGCTGCGCTACAACTACCGCACGATGGTCTCCGGCCTCGGAGGCACACCGACGCAGCTGGACGCCCTGGTCTTCGAGAAGACCGTTCCGGACTCGGCGACGTACCCGCAGTGAGCCCCGCTGTGAGCGCTGCCGCGCCCCTCATCCGGCTGGACGACGTCTCTGCCGGTTACGGCCGCACGACCGTCCTGCATCACGTCACGCTCGACATTTCGGCACCGACCTTCACCGGCATCGTGGGCCCCTCGGGAGCGGGCAAGACCACGCTACTGCGCCTGCTGCTGGACTCGCTCAAGCCCCAGGCGGGCCGCATCGAGCGCCGTCCCGGGCTGCGGCTGGCCTACGTGCCCCAGCTGGAGACCGTCCAGTGGAACTTCCCCGTCACAGTCGCGGAATGCGTGCTCATGGCGCGCACGGATCACCGACTGCTCCCGTGGCCCTCCCGCGACGAGCGCGCCGCGGTGGCCCAGGTGCTCGAGCGGCTCGGCATCGGCGACCTGGCCCAACGCCATATTCGCGAGCTCTCCGGCGGGCAGCAGCAGCGCATGTTCCTTGCGCGGGCACTGCTGCGCCAGCCCGATCTCCTCCTCCTCGATGAGCCCACCAGCGGCGTCGACATCAACACGCGGCACGACGTGCTCCACCTCCTCGGTGACCTCTACGACGAGGGGATGGCGATCGTCCTCACCACGCATGACCTCAATGGCATGGCCGCGCACCTGCCCAACCTCGTGTGCATCAACGGCCACGTGGTCGCCGAGGGCTCTCCCGACGCGGTCATCACCCCCGATGTGCTGGAGGAGACCTTCGGCGCTCGACTCGAGGTCCTGCAGCACCTCGGCATGCCCGTCGTCGTCGACTCCACGCGCGTGGGCGGCTGACATGGACACACTGCTGGAGCCGCTGGGATTCGCCTTCTTCCAGAAGGGGCTCATCGTCGCCACCCTGTCCGGAGCGCTCCTCGGCTTCATCGGCGTCTACATCGTGCTCCGCGGGATGAGCTACATCGGCCACGGTCTCTCGCACGCGATCTTCGGCGGCTACGCGGCCATGCAGCTCTTCGCGGCGCAGTTCTACGTCCTCGGGGCAGGACTGTGGGGCATCGCGTCGGCCATCGGCATCACCTCGGTCGCCCGCCGCAGCCGCGTCGGGGCCGACGCCGCGATCGGCGTGGTCACCACCGCATCCTTCGCCCTCGGCGTCGCGCTCTTCAGCAAGTTCGGGTCCAGTGGGCCGGCGTTCGACAATGCCCTCTTCGGCAGCATCCTCGGGATCACCAACACCCAGATCCTGTGGCTCGTCCTCGTCGCCCTCTTCACCGGTGTCGCGGTCTTCTTCCGCTACCGAGCGCTGCTCTTCACGACCTTCGATCCCGATGTCGCCCAGGCGTCGGGCGTCAAGGTCGGCCGGATCGAGGCCCTGCTCATGATCATCCTGTCCCTCGCGATCCTTGTCACACTCACCGTGATCGGCGTGACCCTCGTCGCCGCCATGCTCGTCATCCCCGCGGTGGTGGCCCGCATGCTCACCGACTCCTTCAGCCGGATGCTGGCCTACTCCACGGTGATCGGCAGTGTCTGCGGTCTCGTCGGGATGTACCTCAGCTATTACGCGGGAGTCCCGTCGGGCTCCATGATCGTGCTGGTGGGCGCGGTCGTCTTCGTCATCGTGCTCGGCATCACCGGCGCTCGAGGGCTCCGGAGATCAGCGGGGCTGGATGACCACTCGTCCCCCCGGGCTACCGTGTCGGCATGACGCGCCTGCAGCCCGGAGATCGCGCCCCCGCCTTCACTCTCCTCGACGACCACGGCCGCAAGGTCTCCCTGACGTCGTACAGGGGCAGCAGCGTGATCCTCTACGCCTATCCCGCCGCGATGACACCCGGCTGCACGACCCAGGCGTGCGACTTCCGTGACTCGCTCGCCTCACTGACAGCTCACGGTTTCGCCATCCTCGGTATCTCGCCCGACCCCGTGGAGAAGCTCGCGGAGTTCCACGGACGTGACCACCTCACCTTCCCGCTGCTGTCGGATCCCGACCACAGGGTGCTGGAGAAGTACGGCGCCTACGGCGAGAAGAAGCTCTACGGCAAGACGGTGGTCGGCGTCATTCGCAGCACCTTCGTCATCGGGCCCAGCGGGCGCGTCGAGCACGCGATGTACGCCGTCAAGGCAACGGGGCACGTGGCGAAGCTACGCCGCGACCTCCACCTCGACTGAGGCCGTAGTCTGGAGCCACGCGGGTGTGGCGGAATTGGCAGACGCGCAGGATTTAGGTTCCTGTGTCCTAGACGTGAGGGTTCAAGTCCCTCCACCCGCACTCAGTGGTGCATGTGCCCGTCGTCGGCCGGCGGCCTGTCGACGATCGCGAAGGACCCCATCATGCCCATGTCCTCGTGGAAGAGGATGTGGCAGTGGAAAACGGTCTTCCCCGTGAAGCGCCGGAACTTCATGCGCAGCACGACATACTCACGCGGCCCGACCTCCTTGGCATCGCGCAATCCCGGCGGCTTGACCGCCTGGTGGGAGAGAACCTTGCCGGTCTCGGGATCCCACTTCCCGGTGCCCACGACCGCGAAGTGGTTGACGTGGATATGGAAGGGGTGACCTTCGAACGCGCCGCCAGCAGCCACCGACGGCGCATTGCGCACCACCCACTCCTCGACCGTGCCCACCTGCACCTCGAAGGGGGTGTGCATGTCCTGGTGATCGAAGACCTCGCCGTTGATGAGGAACTGCGGTGCCCCGTCGACGAAGGCCTCCGACAGGGTGAAGAGGCGACGCCTCACTGGCTTCTCGTCGAGCCAGGAGGGCCGCGCGGCCAGGACCTTCGGCGCCTTCGCGGTCGCACCCGGGCGGCCGCCTACCTGCACGGTCGCCAGGACCTGCGGCAGCCATTCGCCGTATCGGCCGTTGTTGAATCCGAGCGTGCGCAGGGCATAGGAACCCGGCTTGTCCGCGCCGGTGACCGCGACCTCGGCTCGGGCACCCGGCACGAGGAGCACCTCGGGGGTGCGGAAGGGCGCGAAGACCTGTGCGCCATCCATGGAGAGGACGGTGAACTTGTGGCCTTCCAGGGAGACACGGAGGAAGCCGTCATTGCCCGTGTTGGCCATCCGCCAGATCTGGGTCTCGCCGGGGCGCAGCGCCATGATCGGCGCCAGGGCGCCGTTGACCGTGAAGAGCGTGTCGGAGGCACCGGCCGAGTCGACCGAGAGCATGGTCGGGCTGCTCGCCTTCGGATCCAGCGCGAACCCCTTGAATACGAGCAGGCGCTCGCGGCAGCCCTGGTACTGGGGGATCGCCTCCACGCCGCCACTCACGATGAGGGGGCCGGACAGGCCATTCCACACGGACTCGTTGGTGTAGCCGTGGACATGCGGGTGGTACCAGAAGAGCCCGCCGTCGTGCGTCGCGGGGAAGGTGAGCCTGCTCGTAAGCGACCCTCCCGGCTCGGCATCCACGAAGACGTTGTCAGCGTCGCCGGAAGGATCCACCCAGCAGCCATGGAAGTGCGTGTTGACGGGCACGGGCGTCTGATTGCGAACCGTCAGCTCCAGCTTGTCGCCCGGTGACACGCGCAGGCAAGGGCCGACGAATCGGCCGCTGTAAGTCCACAGGCCCTTCGTGGAGACGCCGTTGATGACGGCCGATCCCGGGGTCGCGTCCAGTGTCGCGCGCAGGATTCCATTGCGGCTTCGGATGGTGGGGATGGTCGGCAGCGTGTCGACCGGTGCCTTGCGGCGACGGGATCCTGCCAGCGCGGGGGAGGCACCGAGCGCGACGGCGCTCCCGGACAGTGCGGCGAGAGCCATGGCCTCGCGTCGGGTGAGGTCAGTCACCCGCGCAACCTATCCCCTCGGTGTCGGCGGTCTCAGCGCTTCGGCGAGGTGGGCGATCTGCCCGCTGAACTCCGAGGGAATCACCCACACCTTGTTGGCGGTGCCCTGCGCGATCTCGGGCAGCGTCTGCAGGTACTGGTAGGCGAGGACATGGCTGTCGGGCTTGGCATCGTGGATGGCCTCGACCACCTTGCGGATGGCCTCCGACTCGCCCTCGGCACGCAGCACTGCGGCACGGGCATCTCCCTCCGCGCGGAGGATCTCCGCGGTCTTGGATCCCTCGGCGGACAGGATCGCGGCCTGCTTCTCGCCCTCCGCGGTGAGGATCACGGCACGCCTGTCCCGCTCGGCCCGCATCTGCTTCTCCATCGACTCCTGCACGCTCTTCGGTGGATCGATCGCCTTGATCTCGACCCGGTTGACGCGGATCCCCCACTTGCCGGTCGCATCGTCGAGCACGCCACGCAGCTGGGCATTGATGCTGTCCCTCGACGTGAGGGTCTCCTCGAGATCCATAGAGCCGATCACGTTGCGCAGGGTCGTGACCGTGAGCTGCTCGATGCCCATGAGGTAGTTGGCGATCTCGTAGGTGGCCGCCTTGGGATCGGTCACCTGGAAGTAGATGACCGAGTCGATGCTCACGACGAGGTTGTCCTCGGTGATGACCGGCTGAGGGGGGAAGGAGACCACCTGCTCGCGCAGGTCGATGCGGGGCTTGAGGCGGTCGACAAACGGGATGATGATGGCGAGTCCGGCATTGAGTGTGCGGTGGTATCGACCCAGCCGCTCGACGATGCGCGCATGCGCCTGCGGGACGATCTTGACGCTCGCAGCCACGACGACCACGGCAACGAGCGCCACCACGATTCCCACGATGAGCGCCTCCATGGCGTCCCCTTCCCTTACGAGGAGATGAGCGCGGTTGCGCCCTCGATCTGCAGCACGTGCACGCGGTCGCCGACCTCGAACGCGCTGAATCCGTCGTAGGCGCGCGCGGACCAGATCTCCCCGCCCAGCTTGATGCGCCCGTCGCGGCCGTCGACCGCCTCGAGCACGACCGCCTCGGCTCCGACGAGGGCATCGATCCCGGTGCGCGCGGGGATCCGCTGGCGCAGGTGGCGCCGCGCCACGGGTCGGACGACCGCAAGGAGAGCCACGGTCACCAGGGCGAAGACACCGAAGGCCAGCCCGGGCGGCGCACCCAGCAGCGCGGCAAGGGCGCCCGCCAGCGCTCCGCCTCCCGCCATGAGCAGGATCAGGGAGCCACCGGTAACCAGCTCGAGGACGACGAGAACCCCGGCGGCGATGATCCACCAGACCCACGCGTCCATACCTCCACGGTATGCCAGGTACTAGGAGGACGCCATCTCTCGCGCGAGCACGCGAAAGGCTTGCCCACGATGGCTAATCGCGTCCTTCTCCTCAGGGCGGAGCTCCGCGGTGGTGAGGGCATAGCCCTGGGGGATGAAGATGGGGTCGTAGCCGAATCCGTTGCTCCCGCGCGGTTCGCGCGCGAGGGATCCCTCGAGCACCCCCTCGACCACGTGCTCGCTCTCCCCCGGGACGACCCAGGCCGCAGCGCACACGAATTGGGCGCCGCGTCGACCGTCGGGTACGTCGACCACCTGCCCCAGCACGAGCTCGAGATTGGCGTGATCGTCGCCGTGGCGTCCGGACCATCGCGCCGAGTAGATGCCCGGCATGCCGTTGAGCGCGTCGACGCACAGCCCGGAGTCGTCGGCGATGGCAGGCAGTCCGGTGAACTCCGCGATCGACCGTGCCTTGAGCAGGGCATTGCCGGCAAAGCTGGACTCGGTCTCCGCCACGTCGGGAGCCCCCGGGAACGCGTCGAGGCCAACGAGCTCGACATCGAGGCCCGCTGCGCTGAGGATCCGCTGCAGCTCGATGACCTTGTGCGCGTTGCGTGTCGCGAGGACGACGCGGCCGGTCATGGGGCGAGGGCAGCGCGCTGCAGCACCGTGAGATCGGCGCACCCTTGCGCGGCGAGGGCAAGGAGTTCGTCGAGGAGCGACCGATCGAAGGGGACACCCTCCGCAGTCCCCTGCACCTCGACGTAGCGGCCGTCGCCGGTCATCACGACGTTCATGTCGGTGTCCGCGCGCACGTCGTCGTCGTAATGCAGGTCCAGACGAGGCTCTCCATCGATGATGCCGACGCTCACGGCGGCCACCGAGTCGATGAGCGGGTCGGACGTGAGATGCCCCTGCTGCTGGGCCCAGGCCACGGCGTCGGCGAGGGCCACGTAGGCGCCGGTGATCGCGGCCGTGCGGGTGCCGCCATCAGCCTGCAGGACATCGCAGTCGAGCACGATGGTGTTCTCGCCGAGCGCCTTCATGTCGATGACGGCCCGGAGGCTGCGCCCGATGAGTCGCGAGATCTCCTGGGTGCGACCACCCAGTCGGCCCTTGACGGACTCACGGTCGCTCCGCGTGCTGGTCGAGCGCGGGAGCATGGCGTACTCCGCCGTCACCCAGCCGCGGCCGGTGTCCCTGAGCCACCGCGGCACACCCGGGGTGAAGGAAGCGGCGCACAGCACTCGCGTGCGCCCGAAGCTCACCAGCGCCGACCCCTCGGCCTGGTCGAGCCAGTGGCGCTGGAAGGTCACAGGGCGCAGGTCGGACGGTCCGCGTCCATCGGAGCGAGTCGGCATGCGATGACCCTAGAGGTCGATGGTGAGACCGGTCGCCGCCAGGGTGAGTTCGCCATCGAAGGCCGTGCGGGCTTGCTCGAGCGTCACGGCGCGGTCGTTCCAGGGCACCAGGTGCGTGGCCACGAGGTGGCGCACACCCGCCCGGGCCGCCACCTGGCCGGCCTGGCGGGCGGAGAGGTGGACATTCGGCACCTCCCGGCCGTCCACGCAACTCGCCTCGATGAGAGCGACGTCGGCGTCACGCACCAGCTCGAGCAGTGCCTCGCACTCGGCAGTGTCTCCCGAGTAGGCGATCGTGCGATGCCCTGCGGTGACGCGGAAGCCGTAGGCCTCCACGGGATGGTTCACCCTCGCCGCTGTCACGGTGAACGGTCCGAGCCCGGTCGTGCCCGGGGAGATCTCGACGAAGTCGAACTCCCCGTGCATGCCTGGCTCCTCCGGCAGGTCGTACGCGCGGGCCAGGCGCTGGGGCGTGCCCGCCGGGCCGAAGACCGGGATACGACGTCCCGGGCCGCCGGGTTGATAGCGCTTGTGCACGTAGAGCGAGCACAGGTCGAGGCAGTGGTCCGCGTGCAAGTGCGACAGGACGACCGCATCGATGCTCTCGAGATCGGCGTAGCGCTGGAGCACGCCGAGCGAGCCATTGCCCAGGTCGAGCACGACGCGGAAGCCGTCATGCTCGACCAGGTAGCACGAGGCCGGCGACTCAGGTCCCGGGTAGGAGCCCGAGCAGCCGACGACGGTGAGCCGCACGTCAGCCCTGCAGGACGGCGGCGCGCTCCACGATGCCGATCTCCGGCCCGAGGAAGCGATGACCGAGCTGGGCGAAGGAGGCCGGATCCCCCGTCGCGACGAAGCGGTGCACCGGCGCGGGCAGGGCGGGATCACGGACGAGGTCGTGCTCTTCCAGAGTGCGGTAGACGTCCTTGGCGGTCTCCTCCGCACTCGACACGAGCGTCACCCCGTCGCCCATGACATAGGAGATGACGCCCGTGAGCAGCGGGTAGTGGGTGCAGCCGAGGACGAGCGTGTCGACCTGTGCCTCCTGAAGGGGAGCCAGGTAGTCGCGGGCCACCCCGAGCAGCTCAGGACCTCCCGTCACGCCGGCCTCGACGAACTCGACGAACCTCGGGCAGGCTCTGCTCGTCACGGCCAGGTCCGGGGCCGCGGCGAAGGCATCGTCGTAGGCACCGCTGGTGATCGTCGCCTGGGTGCCGATGACTCCGACGCGGCCGGTGCGCGTCGCTCGCACGGCACGGCGTACCGCGGGGTGGACGACCTCGACCACGGGTACGTCGTACCGCTCCCGAGCATCGCGCAGCACGGCGGCGCTGGCCGAATTGCACGCGATGACGAGCATCTTGACCCCGGACTGGACGAGATGGTCCATGACGTCGAGCGCGAAGGACCGCACCTCGGCGATCGCGAGCGGGCCGTAGGGCCCGCGCGCCGTGTCGCCGACGTACATGATCGGCTCGTGGGGGAGCTGGTCGAGGACCGCGCGCGCGACGGTGAGACCGCCGACGCCGGAGTCGAAGATGCCGATGGGGGCGTCGACGCGTGGGCTCCCCATGGGAAACCAGGCTAGGTCCTACGCTTATGCCATGCCGTCGCGACCCGCCAGCGTGACCGTGGTCGCCGTGCTCCTGGGCCTGGTCGCGCTCGGCTATCTCATCGCCGCCATCACGAGCATCGTGCTCTGGGTCCGACCCGACGGCGTACAGCGATTCTTCGACCGGCCCATCTCGGACGGCTACTGGGCGCTCAGCGCACTGCTCTTCCTCGTCCTGGCGATCCTGCTGGCCTTCGTCGCGCGCAGCGCCCTCGCCGGCGACTCCGGCGCTGGGCTCGCCATCAGCCTGCTGGCCCTGCTCGGGGTCGCGTTCAGTCTCTTCGCGATCACCGAGGGCTACGGCTGGGGCACGCTGGTGCTGTCACTCGCGGTCCTCGCGGCCAATCAGACGTCGAGTGCCCAGCAGTGGTACCGGCACGCGATTGCCTGACTACGCCCAGACGGTGCCGTCGAGCCTGTCCTCCGCCTCATCGAGAGTGCCCTCGTAGGCACCTGTCGAGAGGTACTTCCAGCCTCCGTCGCACACGATGAAGGCGATATCCGCGGGCTGGCCGGCCTTAACGGCGCGGTTGGCCAGGCCGAGCGCCGCATGCAGGATCGCGCCCGTGGAGATGCCCGCGAAGATGCCCTCCTCGTCGAGCAGCTCTCGCACGCGGCGCACGGCGTCTCGGGGTCCGACGGAGTAGCGGGTCGTGAGCACCGACTCGTCGTACAACTCCGGCACGAAGCCCTCGTCGAGATTGCGCAGACCGTAGACGAGCTCTCCGTATCGGGGCTCCGCCGCCACGATCTGCACGTCCGGCTTGTGCTCGCGCAGGTAGCGCCCGACTCCCATGAGCGTGCCGGTGGTGCCGAGCCCGGCCACGAAGTGGGTGATGGTCGGGAGGTCACGCAGGATCTCCGGCCCCGTGGTCGCGTAGTGCGCCTCGGCATTCGCCGGGTTGCCGTACTGGTAGAGCATCACCCAGTCGGGATGCTCGGCCGCCAGCCGGCGCGCGACCCGCACTGCCTCATTGGAGCCTCCCGCGCCGGGTGAGTAGACGACCTCGGCACCCCACATCCGCAGCAGCTGCGTGCGCTCGGCCGAGGTGTTCTCGGGCATCACGCAGACGAGCTTGTAGCCCTTGAGTCGCGCGGCCATCGCGAGGGAGATGCCGGTGTTGCCGCTCGTCGGCTCCAGGATCGTGCACCCGGGAGTCAGCACGCCGTCTCGCTCCGCCCGCTCGATCATGCGCAGTGCGGCGCGATCCTTCACAGAACCCGTGGGATTGCGATCCTCGAGCTTCGCCCACAGTCGGACGTCCTCGCTCGGCGACAGGCGCGGCAGCCCTACGAGTGGGGTGTTGCCGACGGAGTCCAGCAGCGAGTCGTAGCGCATGGCGCGCGCATCAGCCGCCGGCGACGGCCGGGAGGATCGTCACCGAGTCGCCATCCGCCACGGCAGTGCCGAGGCCACCGAGGAATCGGACGTCCTCGTCATTGAGGTAGACGTTGACGAAGCGACGCAGCCCCTTCTCGTCGACGAGTCGCTCCTGAAGGCCCGGGTAGCGACCGTCCAGGTCGACGACCAACTCCTGGATGGTGGCACCGGAGCCTTCGACGACCTTGGCGCCGCCCGTGTAGGGACGCAGGATCGTAGGGATGCGGACCTCGACTGCCATGACCTCTCCGGATGCTCGGGGACGGGCACCAGCCTACGGGTGCAGCCGCATTCCGGCGCGAGGCCGCCCCCGTCGGGCTATCCCGTGATGCGGATCTCCTCCTCGGTGACCTCGCCGCCCACGATGCGGAACGAGCGGATCTCCACGGGGCCCTCACCGTTGCCGCATTCCCGCGTCGAGACGAGCACGTAGTGCGCCCCCGGCTCCGAGGCGTAGGAGATGTCCGTGCGCGAGGGGTATGCCTCGGTGGCGGTGTGAGAGTGGTAGATGACCACGGGCTCCTCGTCGCGATCGTCCATCTCCCGATAGAGATGGAGCAGGTCGGCGGAGTCGAACTCGTAGAAGGTGGGCGAGCGCGCGGCGTTCACCATGGGGATGAAGCGCTCCGGGCGGTCGCTACCGACCGGGCCGGCGATGACCCCGCAGGCCTCGTCGGGGTGATCGGCGCGCGCATGGGCCACCATGGCGTCCACGTGCTCGGGAGCGACGACCAGCACCCACCCAGCCTAGAGGCCCCTCGGACGAACCGGACAAATCGCGCCATGACTTGTTCAAGTTGCGGAATGGGCCAACCCGGAGGATCGTCCGGCGCATTGAGTCCGGCTGTCCGGCCGGGCCTCCTGTCCGAAAGGGGTCAGGCGTGGAGCAGGTACTCGAACTCTCCAACAGCCAATTCCAGACCGTCTACAACGTGCTGTCCCTGGCCCTGGCGGCCATGGCAGCGACGACGGTGTTCCTCCTCGCGGTCACCCAGCGCGTGCTCCCCCGCTACCGCCTGGCACTGATCGTGTCCGCGATGGTCTGCTTCATCGCTGCCTATCACTACCTGCGCATCTTCAACTCCTTCCAGGATGCCTACGTCGCCGTCGACGCGGGCATGCCGGGAGTGCAGTCGGCCTTCGAGCTGGTGAAGGGCGATGGATTCAACGAGGGCTACCGCTACGTCGACTGGCTCCTCACGGTGCCACTGCTCCTCTTCGAAACCGTCGCCGTCCTCGCGCTGGCTCCCGCCGTGCGTCGGAGCCTCCTCTGGAAGCTCATCCCCGCGTCCGCGCTCATGATCATCCTCGGCTACCCCGGCGAGATCACCGCGGAGCTGGCGCCCAAGGCCATCTGGGGAGCACTGTCGACGATTCCGTTCATCTACATCCTCTACGTCCTCTTCGTGGAGCTGAGCAAGGCGGCCAAGACCCAGCCCAACCAGGTCGGCAAGGAGTTGGCAGGCCTCCGTTGGCTCCTTCTCGCCACCTGGGGGGTCTACCCCATCTCGTACGCCTTCCCGATGCTCGGCCTCGACGGTGCTGATTCGTTCGTCTACCGCCAGGTCGGCTACTCCATTGCCGACGTGCTCGCAAAGTGCCTCTACGGCCTGCTGATCTTCAAGATCGCGCGGATCAAGAGCATGGATGACAGCCCGGAGTTCGCCGCGGAGGAGATGAAGGAAGCGCCCTCCAGCAAGTAGCGACATCTGCACGATCACGAGCGGCGGGGCCTTGGGCCCCGCCGCTCGTGATGTTCACCCCATGAGTGCCTGGACGAGGGTCTCCTGCAGGAAGGTGAGCCAGTCATAGACGTGGTACGTCGCCGAGCGCGGATCGTCGTCCGGCAGCCCCGCGAGCTCCTCCAGCGACTCCTCGGAGATCCCCAGGCGCGAGCCAAGGGTGAGGCGGATGTCGGTGAGCGCACCCAGCCACGAGGCGGCCTCCTCCGCGCTGAGCGTC
>JBPCSL010000034.1:0-6144 GCA_051007175.1 Candidatus Nanopelagicales bacterium | reverse complement strand
TTCGGCATGGGCTGCCTCGGGCTCAGCCCGGTGCTCGTGGGGGCGGTCGGCCCGGACTTCGCGGACTACCGGTCGTGGCTGGAGCGCCATGGCGTCGACACCGAGTCGGTGCGCGTCTCGGAGGTGCATCACACGGCGCGCTTCGTGTGCACGACGGACGAGGAGGCCAACCAGCTGGCGTCCTTCTACCCCGGTGCCATGACCGAGGCGCGCGAGATCGAGCTCTCCCCGGTCGTCGAGCGCGTGGGGTCGGCCGACCTCGTCCTCATCGGGGCCAACGACCCCGAGGCGATGCTGCGCCACACGGAGGAATGCCGGTTCCGAGGCCTGCCCTTCGCTGCGGATCCCTCCCAGCAGCTGGCGCGCATGGAGGGCGAGGAGATCCGGGCCCTCATCGACGGCGCGACGTACCTCTTCACCAATGAGTACGAGGCGGCCCTCACCGAGCAGAAGACCGGCTGGTCGCCCGAGGAGATCCTGTCGCGTGTGGAGTGCCGCGTGACGACGCTGGGCGCCGATGGCGCGCGCATCGAGCGGCGTGGCCAGGCCCCCGTGGTCGTCGGCTGCCCGGAGGAGGACGCAAAGGCCGACCCCACGGGCGTGGGTGACGCCTTCCGCGCGGGATTCATCTCCGGACTGGTGTGGGGCGTCTCGGACGAGCGATGCGCGCAGGTGGGCTCGCTGCTCGCGACGTATGTCATCGAGACCATCGGCACTCAGGAGTACGACCTCGCGCAGCAGCATTTCCTCGCGCGCATCGAGAAGGCCTACGGCGCCGATGCGGCCGCGGATATCGCCCCGCACCTGCGCTGCCCTCGGCCTTGATCGAGCCCCCGCCCTCTCCGTGGGACTTTCCTGATCCCGCGGCCTTCCCTGCCGGTGAGGACCTCGTCGCCGTCGGCGCCGATCTCGAGCCGGGCACGCTCCTCGCGGCGTACCGGCGCGGCCTCTTCCCCATGGAGGCGGAGCGCGACGGACCCCTGGGCTGGTGGTCGCCGGATCCGCGGGGAGTGCTTCCGCTGGGTGGCCTGAGGATCAGCCGTTCCCTGCGCGCGTCGTGTCGCCGCTTGCGCACCACGGTCGACGCGGCGTTCGACGACGTGATGGCGGGCTGCGCTGATGTGCGCCGACCGCATGGGTGGATCACCCCGGCATTCCGCGCGGCGTACGCCGAGCTGCACCGGCGGGGATGGGCCCATTCGGTGGAGGTGTGGCAGGACGATGCGCTCGTCGGCGGCCTGTACGGCGTGCAGGTGGGCGGGCTCTTCGCGGGGGAGTCGATGTTCCATCGCGTGCGCGATGCGTCCAAGGTCGCGCTCGTCTCTCTCGTGGACGCGCTGGGCGGCCCAGCGGGAGCGGAGGAGGGACGCCTTCTCGACGTCCAGTGGGCCACCCCGCACCTGCGGTCGCTCGGTGTCGTTGCGATCCCGCGCGAGGAGTACCTGCGTCGGCTCGCGATCGCCCGCGACCTCGCGCCGGCGATCGGCTAGCGGGTGCGCACGAGGTAGGTGACGGATCCGTCGGCCTCGGGCTGCGAGCCGAGGAAGTCCACGCCCTTGAGGTCACACCAGGCGGGGATGTCGCTGGCCGCCCCGGGATCGGTGCAGGTCACGGCAATGACCGTGCCGGAGTCCGACTCCTTCGCGGCGCGACTCACGGCGACGACGGGCATGGGGCAGCGATAGCCGCGCTGGTTGAGGCGGACGTCGGCCTTCGGCAGCATCAGGACTCCATCGGTGCGTCGAAGAAGGTGCGCACCTCGCGCACGATGCCCGGGAGCGTAGCGAGGAATCCGTCGACCGTCTCGTCGGTGACCCCGAAGGGAAGTGATACGCGCACATTGCCCTGCGTCAGGGCGCCCATCGCCGCGAGTACGTGACTGGGTCGCCGCGTGTCCGCGACGCAAGACGAGCCACTGGAGACGGCGAAGCCCGCCCGATCGAGCCCGAGCACAAGCGACTCGCCGTCCACGTAGAGGCAGGAGAACGCCGTGAGGTAGGGCAGCCGGTCTTCGGGGTCGCCCAGCTCGACACTGTCCGGCACGTCGCGGGCCACGCTCGCGCGAATGCGCTCGGTGAGTGACCGCGCGCGCTCGGCGTCGGCCGCCCGGTGCTCGTCGGCCCATTCGAGCCCGCGGGCCGCTGCGACGGCGAGCGGGACGTTGACGAGCTCCGGGCCGCGCTCGTCCTGCGGCCCGGGCGCGCGCCAGCGCACGGAACGGCGTACCGCGAGGATGCCGACCCCGATGGGGCCGCCCCACGTGTGCGCGCTGCCGGTGAGGATCGACCATCCGGTGGGCGGGTCCACCCGGCCCAGGGCCGTCGTGGCGTCCACGAGCAGGGGGACGCCGACCTCTGAGCAGGCGTCCGCGGCCGCCACGAGGGGCTGGCAGGTGCCCACCTCATGGTTGGCCGCCTGCAGGCAGGCGAGGGCCGACCCGGGGAGGGCTGCGACGAACTCCTCGAGCCGGACCCGGGCCTGCCGATCGACCCCGATCAGGCGGACCTCGCCCCCGGAGTCGGCGTAGCCGTCGGCCTCGGCGAGCGCGGCACTGTGCTCGACTGCGGAGATGACGAGGGGGGCCCGCTGGCCCGCCGGCTGGCCCCCGAGGGCACCGCCGATGCCCAGGTGAAGGGCCTGGGGCCCGGAGCCCGTGAAGAGGAGCTCGTCGGGGCGGGCTCCGACGCGGGAGGCGATGGATTCGCGGGCGGCGTCAAGGAGGAGGGCGGCCTGGCGGCCCTCCCGGTAGAGGCGCACGGGGTCGGCCCAGCCCGCCTCCACGGCCGCCGCGAGAGCCTCCCGGGCCGCCGGGTTCAGGGGCTGCCCGGAGGCGGCGTCGAGGTATCCGGAGGGGGGCCGGGGCACCCCCTGACGGTACCCCCTGCGGCGGGACTCGCCCCTCGTGAATCCCTCATGCGCCCCCTTCGCCGGGAGGCGCCACCCGTGCGCTAGTGTCCGGTTCGTGGCAGGGGTGCGTGTGCGTCGTGCGGCCGTCGCGGGCGGGCTGGGCCTGGTCGCCCTGCTGGCCTCCGGCTGTACCGCCAATGAGGCCTTCTTCTTCGACCTTCCCGACCCTGCGACGCAGGAGGGCTGGACGGTCCAGAACCTCTGGCAGGGAGCCTGGATCGCTGCCTGGGGTGTCGGCATCGTCACCTGGGGATTGATGCTGTGGGCCTTCATCGCCTATCGGCGCCGCAAGGCCTCCGATGTGCCCGAGCAGACGAAGTACAACCTCCCCATCGAGGTGCTCTACACGATCGTGCCCCTCGTCATGATCCTGGGGCTCTTCGTCTTCACCGCGCGCGACCAGACCGAGATCCTCGCCATGGAGAACGACCAGAGCGAGACGGTCAACGTCGTGGGCTTCCGCTGGAGCTGGGCCTTCAACTACCTCGAGGAAGACGTCTACGACGTCGGCACGCCGAACGTCGCTCCGACGCTGTGGGTGCCGGTCAACGAGAAGATCAAGTTCGAGCTCACCTCGCCTGACGTGATCCACTCGTTCTGGGTCATCGACTGGCTGTTCAAGATGGACGTGATCCCGGGCAAGGTCAATGCCTTTGAGATCACCCCCAGCAAGGAAGGCACCTTCATCGGCCGATGCGCCGAGTTGTGCGGCACCGACCACTCCCGGATGCTGTTCCAGGTGAAGGTCGTGTCCCGGGCGGAGTTCGACCAGCACATGCAGGAGCTGAGGGCCCTGGGCCAGACCGGCAAGCTCGAGAGCGGTCAGATCAGCGGCGAGGGGCAGCGGGATTCTGAGAGGACAAACCTGTGACGATCCTGAATGAGCCACAGTCGGCGCCCACCACGACGCCGCCGACTGCCAAGCAGGTGCGCAAGAGCCACATGGGCCGCACCATCGTCAAGTGGGTGACGTCGACCGACCACAAGACGATCGGCTACCTCTACCTCATTCAGTCCTTCATCTTCTTCATCATCGCCGGAGCCATGGCCCTGGTGATGCGGGCCGAGCTCGCGACCCCCGGCCTGCAGTTCGTGTCTCTGGAGCAGTACAACCAGCTCTTCACCATGCACGGCACGATCATGCTCTTCCTCTTCGCCACGCCGCTCTTCGTGGGCTTCGGCAACGTCATCATGCCCCTGCAGATCGGGGCCCCGGATGTGGCCTTCCCGCGGCTCAACATGCTGGGCTTCTGGCTCTTCTTCTTCGGCGGCATGACCGTCGTGCTCGGTTTCTTCACCCCGGGGGGCGCTGCCTCGTTCGGCTGGTTCGCCTACCAGCCCCTGAGCAACGCCGTGAACTCTCCGGAGGTCGGCGCCGACCTGTGGCTGCTCGGCCTTGCCATGGGCGGCCTCGGCACGATCCTGGGCGGCGTCAACTTCATCACCACGATCTTCTGCATGCGCTGCCCGGGCATGACGATGTTCCGGATGCCGGTCTTCACCTGGACCGTCTTCATCACCAGCGTGCTCGTGCTCATCGCCTTCCCGATCCTGGCTGCCGCGCTCGTGGTCGCCTTCATCGACCGAGCGTTCGGCGCGGTCGTGTTCGAGGCGGACAACGGCGGCGCGATCCTGTGGCAGCACCTCTTCTGGTTCTTCGGTCACCCCGAGGTATACATCCTCGCCCTGCCGTTCTTCGGCATCGCCAGCGAGATCATCCCCGTCTTCAGCCGCTAGCCGATCTTCGGCTACAAGGGCCTCGTCTTCGCCACGATGGCGATCGGTGCCCTGTCGGTGGCGGTCTGGGCCCACCACATGTACGTCACCGGCTCGGTCTACCTGCCCTTCTTCGCCCTCATGACGATGCTCATCGCCGTCCCGACGGGCGTGAAATTCTTCAACTGGATCGGCACGATGTGGCGAGGCTCGGTCTCGTTTGAGACACCCATGCTCTGGACCATGGGATTCCTCGTCACCTTCCTCTTCGGCGGTCTCACGGGCATCATCTTGTCGGCGCCCCCGCTGGACTTCCACGTGTCCGACAGCTACTTCGTCGTCGCCCACTTCCACTACACGGTGTTCGGCACGATCGTGTTCATGTGGTTTGCCGGGCTGTACTTCTGGTGGCCGAAGATGACGGGCCGCATGCTCAACGAGAAGCTCGGCCACATCCATTTCTGGCTCGTCTTCATTGGCTTCCAGGTGACCTTCCTCGTCCAGCACTGGCTCGGCGTGCAGGGCATGCCGCGCCGCTACGGCGACTACCTCTCCAGCGACGGCTTCACGACGCTCAATACGGTGTCGACCATCGGCTCCTTCATCGTGGGCTTCTCGACGATCTTCTTCATCTGGAATGTCCTGTGGACGTGGAAGAACGCACCCAAGGTCACCGTCGACGACCCGTGGGGCTGGGGAGGCTCCCTCGAGTGGGCCACCTCCTGCCCGCCTCCGCGCCATAACTTCACGTCGCTGCCGCGCATCCGCTCGGAGCGGCCAGCCTTCGATCTCCATCATCCTGAGTTATCGGACACCCCTGCTGTGCCCGTCGGAGCCTCCAGTGGGAGCTCCTCGTGAAGATCGGCGGCTGGCTTTTCGCCCTCGGGGCCCTCTTCTACTTCGTCGTCGCCGGCGCCTACTGGTACTTCAGCCGGGACGAGATCGGCACCACTGCCCTGGTGATGACCGGTGGCCTGGCCCTGCTGGTCGCCTTCTACATGCTCTACACCGACCGCCGGCTCGATGCGATGCCGGAGGACCGCGCCGACGCCAATATCGATGAGGCCGACCCCGAGTACGGCTTCTACAGCCCGCATAGCTGGTGGCCGCTGCCGGTCGGCTTCGCCGCGATGCTCATCGCGCTCGGCTTCATCTTCGCCGCGTGGCTCGTCGTCCTCGGCGTGGGCGTCCTTCTCATCGGGCTCATCGGCTGGCTCTTCGAGTACTACCGCGGTAGTTTCGCGCGCTGATCCGCTCGCTCCATCGCGTATTCTTCCTGCCATGCGTCGTTCGGCCGTCCTCTTGCTCTGTGGTGCCGCGTTGGTGTCCCTGGCGGCCTGTCAGCCGGCCATGACGATGGTCTCCGCCCCCCTGCCCGACCAGTCAGTGGCGGAGATCTCCCTGGTCGACATCCCCCAGGACAACGTCCCCGTCGACGTGCCCATCGTCGTGAGGGCCGACAACGGTCGTCTCACCGATGTCGTCGTCTCCGAGGGCCCGAATCGCGAGATCAAGGGCGAG
>JBPCSL010000033.1:0-5209 GCA_051007175.1 Candidatus Nanopelagicales bacterium | reverse complement strand
CGATGCCGATGATCTCCGCCTTATCGACCTCGGCGCAGCCGCCGTAGTAGCGCTTGCCCGGATACCCCTCGGCGTACTTATTGCTCAGCGTGGAACCGAGCGCTGCGAGTACGGCGGGCGAGGTGAAGTTCTCGCTCGCGATGAGCTGCAGGCCGCCGCGTGCCCGCTCGAGCTCCGACAGCAGGATGCCGGCGATCTCCGGGTCCTCCGCCTCGAGCATTCCGAAGTCAGGACCCCAGAACGGCACATCAGCCATGGCACTACCTCCCGCGTCGCACCGACATCCCGGGCCGGTCCCGCGAGTCTACGGGCCCCTGCGAGGGGCGGGATTCGGGCACGCCCGGCCCTAGCCGGTCCCCTTCTTCGGGATCCAGACCCCGTTGGTGCACGTGCCCCACGGCGTCTGCCCCGAGATCTGCCCGGCCGCGCACTCCTGGGCATCGAGCTTGGCCAGTGTCGGAGGCACCTCCTTGGCCTCCTTCGCGGCCTGCTGCGACATGGTGAGCTGCGAGATGAAGTCGGATGTGAGGTAGACCGTGCCGCGTGCGGTCGCGCTGTTGCCGTAGACGTTCGTCGCGATGACGGTGATGGTGTAGGCGCCAACGGCTGAGTTGCGGCCGAGTTGGAAGAAGTCCGCGACGCGGATCGGCCCGCGCGTGGACGGTGCGTTGAGGGTGATGCTCGTCAGTGCCGCGGCCGTGCACGAATCATCCCCCGTGCACTGCGTGGGCGCGTAGAGGCCCACGGTGTAGGACGTCGGTGCAGGCACCCCCACCGCCCCGGGGATCCACGACGCGCCCACGCGCCCCGTCGCGCCGATGTCGGGCGACAGGGCGAGCACCTGGGACGGCCGGAATCCCTGCATGTTGACCATGGTCGTGACCGGCGGTGTCGAGGTGCCGACGGCATTGGTCGCCACGATCTGGAAGGTCCACGATCCGGTCGCCGGCAGGCTCGGCACGAAGAAGACCGACTCCTGGGTGGTGCCGATGCCCACGAGCGACGTACCCGCACCCGCCGTGACCACTCCCCCCTGCCCGGGGGCAATCGACGGGATGCCGGGGGGCGGAGTGGTGTCATCCCCATACCACCACGCGATCGTGTAGTGGTTCACCGGCGGAGCGACCACGGTCGGCTGCCAGCGCAGGGCGACCTGGCCATCCGCGAGCTCGAGGCCGCGGAAGTTGCGCGGTGGTGGTGGTGGCGCGTTGCCGATGGTGATGTTCAGAACGTCCGCCGGTCCTGCACCGGCGGCGTCGACAGCGGAGACGGTGAAGGTCCAGTAGCCGCCAACCGGGATGGTGACATTGGCCGACATCGTGCCGCCCGCGGCAACCGGCGTGGAGCCGGGCGGCACCGAGACGTTGAGGCTGCTCGACGATGGCCCCACCCCCGTGACCTGGTACGAAGTGATGGGCGTCGGCGAGGACGGCACCGTCCACGACAGCGTGACGACGCCACCGGTCCCCGTCGAGCCCGTGGTCGGCAGGTTGAAGGTCGCCGCGAGGTTGGTCACGCCGGCGGGGACCAGGCCGGGGATGGCGGCAGGGGTGATGGGCGTCGTCGTGCCGGCGAAGGCACCGGCAGCGGCGTTCTCCACGCCGACGTAGATCGTGCCCGTGGCACTCGCGCTCGCGAAGGTCACCGGCACCTGGACGGTCGTCGCGCCCGCGGGCAGGGTGAGCTGGCACAGCGCGACGGTCTGCCCGTCGACCTTGCCGGACTGGCAGCCCGTCACGACGCCAGAGGCAGGGCCGGTGGGGAAGGCCGTGCCCGATGCCTGGCCGGTGACCGCGAAGACGGCATCGAGGGTGACGGGCGAGGAGCTGGAGTTGTTGAACTGCACCTGGGCTGCGTTGCCGGTGGCCAGGCCGGTCTCCGGCTGCACGAAGACGCTCACGGGCCCGATCGTCTGACCCGCCGTCACGCTCAGCCACTCGTTGTAGAGCTGCTGACACGTCTGCGGAATGTTGATCGCGGGAGAGCCCTGGGTGAAGGACGTCCACGTGGGCTGGCCCGGGTACGTCGGGCACGGCTGGCCGGGACCGGTGGGGTCGTCGAGGGGGACGACGGGCCACAGGTACTGCTGCTGACCCGGAGGCGTGACAGTGGTGGAGCCGACCTCGGTGACGAATCCGGGCAGGCTGCTCCATCCACTGGGGTACGGGATCGGCGGACAACCCACGGTGGAGGGAGTCGCGTCGGAGCAGACACCCGAGATGGTGAGGGGCTCGGTCGTGCCGACGGTGAAGTTGGCGACCGGCTCGGCATAGAAGCTGGGCAGCTGGGATGCGGTGAGGTTGTAGGTCTGCGCGGTGTTGGGGGAACCACCCCTGGGGTAGTACGACGTCCAGCCGCACCCGCTGCCGTAGGAGGTCGATTGTCCGTTGGTCCCCTGACCGCTGATCCAATTCATCAGCGTGAAGCTTCCTCCGAGGGACTGGTAGGAGGAGGCGGGTTGGCTGGCGCACGGCACCGCCACGAAGTTGTATCCCGCACTCCAGTCCTGCATCGTGACTCCGTAGGCGCACGTGGCCTCGCTTCCCGTGCACTGATTCGGTTCCGTCATCTTCGTGGCGAAGGGGAAGACGTCGTTGATGGTCGGGCTGCCGATGGCACCCTGGCCACTGCTGAAGTCGTACGCACCGGGATCGTTCACGACCGCCGATACGCCCATGCTGGGCCACATGCCGGTGTCCAGGAAGGATGCGAGCGTCATGCCGGAGAAGCCGGATTGCGAGACCCAGATCAAGGAGTCCCCGGGTACGGTTTCCTGCACCCCTGAGCTGATGGGCGACTGCAGGGCGGACCAGGCGTAACCCTCCCCCGTGTAGAGCACCAGGGGATTCGACGGCGACACCGGAGCGCCGCCGTTGTTGAGTCCGGCCGCGGCCATGAGGGTGCCCACCTGCCTCGGGCTCTGGCAGTTGTACATCGGGTCCGAGGGGGCATTGCTCACATTGCTAGGGCCGTAGCCGCACTGGGCGAGGAAGGAGCCCGTGGGCGCTCCCGGATATGACGACGTGGCGGACTCGGTCATGAGGATGCTGTTCCAGTCATCGCTCGTGGCCGGGGAGAAGGTCATGGGAGCCCAGGTGCTGCTGTTGAGACTGCTGAGGCCGGACGCAGGGTTGGACGTAGTGACCGACGTGGAGCTCAGCGGGGTCGTCGCCGTCGCACCCTGGCCAAAGTAGCCGTTGCGATAGGAGGCGATGTCGGTGACCCAGGCATTGCTCCCGTTGGTGAAGCTGGAGGTCATGTTGTTCGTCGCGTAGACGTCTGCAGCGAGGGTGCCGTTGGTCACCTGCGACCAGGAGGCCCCCGCCATCTGCCAGGCCGTGGTCGCCGCCGTCGACATCGCGTCGAGCCAGGCGGCGGTCTGGACGCAGGAGAAGGCATTGGCGGACAGGCTGTTGCACGCCTGGAGGAAGTCGGAGGGCGTCTGCACACTCGGGCTCACGAGCGTCGCTGCGGCCAGGACATCGCCGATGCCCACGAGCCCCGCGCCCACGTTGAGGATCGAAGTGAAGTAGCCGGTGAGCTGCTGCATCTGCTCGGCGTAGGCCGTGTCGAGCGTGCCGATGGGCACGACGGGCGGATTGGTGGTGGAGGGGGCGGAGGTGCCCTGGATGGCATTGGATGCCGCGGCGCTCGCGCACGTGAAGATCAGCCCTTGCGAGTTGTTGCTGCTGAGCAGGTTGGCGAGCTGGGTGACCTGCGTCTGCAGCGAGTTGACGCCGGACGCGAAGGAGGGCGTGCCCGAGCCAGCCCCGAAGACGTAGTTGCCGATCACCCGCGCGTTGGCCGTGCCGCCGCCGTAGTTGATGTTGGCCTGGCCCCAGGTGGGCGTGAGGACGTTCTCGTAGTTCTTGAACGTGGCGTTGATGGACTCGGCGATGGTCTGCGCCTGGTTGATCTGCTGCTGGCAGCTGACCTGCGACACCTTGTCGAAGGTCTGGGAGTTCTGCTCCTCGACGGTCACGAGGGTGCTCTGGATCGCGGCCAAGTCCTGGTAGACGATGGCGAAGTCCTGCTGCATCTCCTGTTGCAGTGCGGCGATCTGCGCCCCTGTGGCCGCGGACGTGCCGGGGAAGAGAAGCCCCAGGAGTGCGTTGACACCGTAGCCCACCACCGCGGCGCCGCCGGCATCCAGGGCTCCTTCCGCCAGGCTCTGGAAGCCCGCCAGCTGGCCGCTCGTGGCCGCGGCGACCTCGGTCGCCGCCGTCGCACCATCGGCCCTGGGCTGGACACCGGTGGACCGCAACGAGGCAGGAGGTCGGCCGGCGAGCCAGTGGGAGTACATCCGCAGCGGGGACTCGTCGGTGGTCACCTTGCCCGTCGACGTCACGGTGAGCACCTGCGACTGGGCCGGCTGCTTGCCGGGCACGCGGAGCCGGAGTCGATGCGTGCCGGGGTTGCTCAGCTGCATCTGCACGAGTACATGACCATCCCTGGACACGCGCGCATCCTTGGTAGGCACCCACGTCTTGCCGACCTGGACCTCGCCGACGACCGCAAGGCCTCCATAGCGGCGTGAGAGCTCACCCGTGACAGGGAACACCTCGCGCGTGCGCACGGACGACGGGGCCTTGGCCTTGAAGGCCGCGACCTTGGCTCGTGTCTGCACAGCGGTGAGCGGAGCATCGACAGCACCCGCACGAGCGGCACCGAGCGGCGCCTCGGGCTCCGGGGCGGCCTGGGACGGACCTCCGACGGAGACAAGAGTCGCAGCGGTGACCGCGAGAGCTGCGGAGAGCACGAGGGGGCGTCGCGAGCGAGGCCGTGAGGTTTTCAACACGAAATCATCATGCCTGACGCCTCCGACGGACGCTTGCCAATGTCTGGCATCCCGCAGTCCGCGGGACCAGGTCTACGTCTCGAGGCGGATGAGCTCCGGGCAGACCGCCCGCAGGGCCTCGAAATCGAAGGCTCCCTCGCGCAGCAGCACCGGGACATCCCCCGTGAGGTCGACAATGGCACTGGGCTGCTCGGCGGCACAGGGACCGGCGTCCAAGTAGAGGGCCACCTCCTCGCCGAGCTTCTCCTCCGCCTCGTCGCAGGTGCGCGGAGGCACGTCGCCCGCCGCGTGCGCGCCGGTGACAGCCAGGGGGCCTGCGGCGTTGAGCACGTCGAGGGCGACGGGATGCAAGGGCATGCGCAACGAGACCGTCCCCGACGACCCGCCGAGATCCCAGGCGAGCGTGGGCTG
>JBPCSL010000032.1:0-5143 GCA_051007175.1 Candidatus Nanopelagicales bacterium | reverse complement strand
GCCCCGCCGCGCAGGCCTCGCCCATGGTCGGCCTGGGACTGCCACCAGCGGTCGAGCAGGTCGGCCGCGGTGTTGGCTGCCGTCACCGCCACGCGGCCCACCGCGTCATCCGGCGCGCCTGGAGGCAGAGCGGTCGCGGCGTACTCCAGCGGATAGGTGCCGACCGAGCGGATCGCGGGTGCGCCATCGGCACACGACACCAGGCTCGAGGGGATGTCCGTGCCGCCGGCGCGCACGACGAAGCGCACGAGGCGCGCACCGCAGGAGTCCGGCCCTGCTCCCCCGACGACATGGAGACCATTGGCCACCACGACGTGTCGTGCGTCGGGGAATTGCGACGTCACCATCGCGCCCTCGGCCAGCGTCGTGATGGTGTCGAGCTCACCGGACAGCACGAGGGTCGGGACGGCGGGGTAGGCGCCCGAGGGGGGTCGCGGCGGGCCATAGCTCTGGCCGGGTGCGGGCTGGGGCCAGCGCAGGCACATGCCGAACGACGTCCATCCGGACCTGCGGTACTCCTCGATGCTGAAGGGCGCATAGAGGTCGGGGCGGCGGGCTTGCATGCGCGCGAACGCCGCACGGTACTGGTCCATGCGCTGGCTCCGCGACAACCTGAGGTCGAAAAGCTGCGGGTAGTCCTGACATGACACCGCGACCTCGGCGCCAGCGCTGTACTCGCGGGGGTTCGGCGGGCCCTCGCCGGTGTAGAGGTATTCCGCATAGAGCCGGCCCAGCGGCCGGAAGTCGCGGACGAGGGCCGCGCGCAGGGCACCGGCGTACTCCCGGTAGGTCGGCGGCAGGTAGGTAGCGTTGTAGGCGATCGCGGCCACCGCGGGCGCCGTCAGTGTCACGCGGTGCAGGCGCCCGTCGCCTCCCGGGACCCGCACCTCGACCGGGTTGCGGCGCAGCATGCGCAGGACTCGGTCCGTGAGATTCACGGGCTGGCCCGCTTCGGCCGCGCACATGATGCTGCGGGCGCAGGCGGTGTCGATCGACGCGCGCAGCGCCGGTCCCTGCGTGGGGTACCAGGCACTCTCGCCGTACGTCGGATAGGCACCGTCGAGCACCAGCGTGCGCAGGCGGTCCGGATGACGCCCGGCGAAGACCTGCGCGAAGAACGTGCCGTAGGAGTCGCCGTACATGTCGACCGTACGGATCCCCAGCGCATCCAGGACCGCGGCCAGGTCATCGGCGGACAGCGCCGAGCCGTAGAGGCCCGCGCGGTCGCCCAGGGTGCGCGCGCACTCGCCGACCGCGCGGATATACGGGAGGCGGCCCTCGTCGAGGGCCGGGCACGCGATCGGGGCGGTGCGTCCCATCCCCCGCTGGTCGACGAGCAGCATGTCGCGGTCCGTGAGCAGGTCGCCGTACATCTCCGCGAACCACTCCCCCGACCCCGTCGTGCTGTAGCCCGGACCTCCCTCATGCGGGACGAGCGTGCCGATCGATCGACCCGAGGACGCGGGGACGAAAGCGAAGCCGACGCGGACGGTGCCGGGGACACGACCTGTCGGGTCCCAGTCGCGCCGGATGGATCCGCAGAGCGCCCCCGGCAGGACATCGCACGGGCGCATGTCGACAGCGCCGATCCGCGTGGGCGGATCGCTCGCCTGGGCGGCGGCCGGCACGCCGGCCACAGTCGCGGCGACGACAGCAGCGGCCACGAGAAGGCGGGCAGGGAGCACGGTCCATGGTCGGGCGCCGCGGGGCCAGTGTCCACTCACGCCGGCCCCCATCGTCTCAAACGCGGGGCTGCCCCTGTCAGCCCTTGATGACGAACGTCCCGGACTTGTTGACCTTGAGGATGTAGACCGGCGCGTTGGCGCGGTTGCCCGACGACGCATGAATGTCGATCGTGCCGGTCGCCCCATGCATCCCCTGCGTCTGCAGGACCGCATCGAGCAGCGGGCCGTAGCTCGTCGTGCCCGCCGCCGCCATAGCGCGGAAGAGCAGCCAGGCCGAGTCGTAGGTGAAGGCGCCCCACACGTCGGGCGTCTTGCCGAACTCCTTCTCGTACGCCGCGACATATGCGCCGGCGTCAGGCATCTGCGGGGCCGCCGGAACGCCGCTGAAGACACAATTGCGCGACGCACTCAGGCCCGCCTCTTGCACGAAGGCGTCGTCGACATTGGCGAGGTCCATGAAGCACTTCGCGGTCGTGTTCGCCGCCAGCAGCTCCTTGGCGATGACGGAGCCCTCGGGGTAGTACGTCGCGGAGTAGACAACGTCGGGGCTCGTCGCCAGCGCCTGGTTCACCTGGGTGCTGTAGTCCGTGGCGCTCGCGGGGATGACGATCTGGGTGACCTTGACGCCGGCCTTCGTCAGGCCGTTGGCCGTGCGCGAGGCGATGCTCGTGGTGTAGGCCGAAGGATCGACCAGCATGGCGACCCTTTTCACGCCCTGGGCGACGAGGTAGTTCACCTCGACCGGAGAGATCTGGGAGTTCATCGGCTGCACGGTGGCGCCGTAGCCCTCAGTCTTGTTGTCCGAGGTCATCCGCAGCGGCACGATGCGCGCACCCTCGTAGAGGCCGAGGTTCTTGAGGCCGACGGAGGAGTTGTAAGGGCCGATGACGGCCACGGCACCCGCGGCCTGGGCCTTCTGCACCGACTGGGCGGCGAGCTGCGGCTCGGCCCGGTCGTCGACGCCGACGATCTTCACGGTCCGGCCGAGTACGCCGCCCCGCGCGTTGACCTCCATCGCCGCGAGCTGCGCGCCGCGCAGCATGTCCTTGCCATTGGACGCCTGGGCTCCCGTGAGCGGCGCCTCGAGAGCGATCACGATCGTGCCGGTGTCGCCGGCCGGAGCTCCGGAGGCGGAGGTCGGGAGTGCGGCGATGGTCGCGGCGGTGACAGCGGCGACGCCTGCGGTGGCAACGACGGCGCGGAGGGTGACGGCCATGGGAGTCCTCTCGTGATGGGCAGTCGGAGCCTAGCGCCGACGCCTCAGGCCTGGACGTACTCCCGCGCGGCCCGGTCGAAATCCGCGCCCGCGCCCTCGACGTTCGACACCGCCACAATCCGCGACCGGTCGGCCTCGCTGAGAGTGCGCCCATGATGGTCGGCGGCGAGCAGCGCGTACGTCACGGCCATGAGCGCCGCGGTCTCGCGGGAGCCCGCTGCGAAGAGCATGGCGAGCGGCACCGGCTTGCCCTTGCTGCCTGGCTCGAGCAGGACGCCGACCATGGTCGGCTCCAGGTTGAGCAGGGCGCGGCGCCCTGTCACGAGCTCGCCCTCGAGGGTCGACAGCCCGAGCTCCCGGTCTCCCCGGATCCAGCGCCGCAGGTCGTCGCGCCATGAGCTCAGCGCGTCGATCAGCGCGTGGGCCTGATGGGGCGCGACATCGCGACGCCAGCCCGGGATGAGGAGGATCGCCGCGACGGCGACGATGGTGCCGAGGATCGTCGCCACGAAACGGGTGATGAAGAGATCCGGGTTGGGGTTCTCGGCGAAGTCGAGGAGCAGGATCGTCCCCGCGAGCCCGAAGCTGGCCACGACGTAGTTGCCGAAGAACCACCGGTAGGTCACCGTCGCGAGGATGGCAAGGACCGCCACGAGCCCCCAGGACGACGGGCCCACGGACACGAAGATGAAGGGCAGGAGCAGCAGCGCGGCGAGGTTGCCGATCGTGCGGTTGACGCCGCGCACGACCGTGAGCGACCAGGTGGGTCGCAGCACGAAGACAACCGTCAGCGGCAGCCAGAAGCTGTGCGCGTTCGGGAAGAGGAGGGACGCCGCCTCCGCGACCGCGACGCCTGCCGCCATGCGCAGGCCGTCGCGGACATGTGCGCCTCCCGGCCGCACCGCCTGCCAGAAGGACGGCACAGGAGCGGCTGGCTTCGGTTGAGCGGCCGACAGGATCGGCTCGTCGGCGGGGGGACCGCCGAGCACTGCGCTCACCGCGCGGTCCAGGGAGGCGAGGGCGTCGTTCACCCCCGGGCTCGCCACCTCGGCCATCGGCCGGCCGCGTCGCGGCCACAGCCGGTCGAGCCGGCGCTGCTGCTGCGTGACGCCGAGGCCAGCGCGGATGCGCTCCTCGTCGCCCGGCTGGTCAAGCACCATCCAGGCGATGACCGCCCGCGACATGACGATGGTCGCGGAGAACGCCGTGCGCATGCTCCGGTCCTCGTCGGGCGGGAAGCCGGCGTTGTCGAGGTCCTCCGAGGCCACGTCGCTCTGGCTGTGCACGCGCACGAGCGAGTCGGGGTCCACGCTCTGGTGTCTCAGCATCATGACGATCGCGTGCAGCTTGTTGGCGAGGGCACGACGCACGAAGCGGCGTCGCTCGGTGCGCCACATCACCAGGCTCAACGCGCCCTGCACCACCATGCCGAGCGCGACCCAGGCCACCGCGGACGGGATCTCGGCGGGCGGTCGGGGGATGCCGGCGAAGATCACCGCGAGCGCAAGCGAGCTGATCCCGATCGTCATGGCGCGATTGCTGAGTCCGGCCGTGCACCCGAAGACGTAGGCGAGGGCCGCGATGCCGACGACGGCGATCCAGGTGCCGCCCACGAGCATGCCGAGGGCAACCGCCACCGTGCACGCGAGCACGAGCGACACGATGAGCCCGGCCGCCTTGCGGAACGGCAGCACGACCTCCATGAGGCCGATCTGGACCGCGCCGAAGCAGGCGAGGATCGCGGAGGCCAGGTTGTCGAAGGCGAGCCCGTAGGCGAAGAACGCGACGACGACGATGACCCGCCGGAAGACCGCCAGCCAGGTCGCGGGCGGCGCCGGGGCGTCGGAGAGGACACGCGCGATGGCATCGCGGACCAGCCAGGCGCGCTCACTCACGGCGTCACCCTAGTGAGAAACCTCCAGGCCACAGCCCGTCCGGCGAATTCTCCCGAGGCCATCCCCGCCGACTAGCCGCAGATGACCTTCGCCGCACCCTTCTCGGTGACGATTCGGCGCATCGGGAACCTTCACTCAGGCTGGCCGTAGGCTATTGCTTCGCATCGGGCCAGAGGGGAGATTCCGCCATCTTTGAGCTGTTGGTGTCCCTCCCCGCCCTCCACGAGAGCGCGGCATGACGGACGCGTCTCCGTCGCGCGTGATGCGTGCCTACCGTCGCTATCGCACGTCGCATCTGGAGTACTCCGCTCTGCAGGTCGTGGGGCGCGGACTCTTCCTCGTCCTCA
>JBPCSL010000031.1:0-6548 GCA_051007175.1 Candidatus Nanopelagicales bacterium | reverse complement strand
GCATCCGCCGCCGATCGAGTGTCGTTCCACAGCAGTGCGGGGCGCACGACTTCGCCCGATGCATCGAGCGTCACCATGCCGTGCTGCTGGGCGGCCACCCCCATGGCCGCGACATCGTCGAGGACGCCGTCCATCACCTGCTCCAGCGCGGACCACCAGTGATCGGGATGGACCTCCGTGCCGTCGGGGTGAGTAGCGCGCGCCTCCCGGACGAGTGCGCCGGTCTCGGCATCCCGGACGACCACCTTGACGGATTGCGTGGACGAGTCCACTCCAGCGACCAGGGTCATGGCGAGACGCTACCTACACCCCGAAGCGTGCGGTCTCGAAGGCCTGCACCGCGCCACCTTCGCCCTGGACATCGACCACGACCTCGCGACGGCCGTAGAGACGCAGCAGCAACTCCAGGGGCTCGCCGACCAGCGTGACGGACGGCGTGCCCTTCTTCGCGACGATCCGCTCGCCCGAACCCGATCGCTGCAGGACCAGCCCCACCGGGCACCGCCGGCACAGCAGGCGAGCCGCCTTCGACAGACGCGACCAGATGAGGTCCTGCTCTCCCGGCGGGAGCAGGCGCGGCTGCCAGCCCGGCTGAGCCCGTCGTACGTCCTCGTGATGGATGGCGTACTCGAAGAGGTTGGCGAGCCCGTCGGCGTATCTCATCGGCGAGTACGCCGGCGGGCCCATGCGGATGCTCCGCACGAGGTCAGGCCAGGGCCGAGCAGCAGCGGAAGCCTGCACGGATTCCAGGTGAGCGGTGAGCGGTCCGCCGAGAATGCCGAGGGCGGCGTCCGGCCGACCCTCGCGCACGACCAGATGGGCCGCGAGATCGCGGGTCGTCCAGCCCGCGCAGAGCGTGGGCGCCTCGGGGCCGAGGTCGACCAGGAGGTCGCACAGTTGCTGGCGCTCTGACCGGGCAGCATCTCCCGCCTTCATGGACGGATCGTGGCACAGGCACGCACCGCCCCGACTACGGTGGCCCCACCAACTGAGAGGTGGCCCATGCCCCGCTATCGCCGATCCTTGATCGCCGCCGCCGCCCTGGCCGTCCTCGCGGGCACGCTGGCCGCGGTCCCCTCGGCGGGGGCTGCCGACGAGACGCCCGTCCCGGCTTCCCTGCGCGCGCTGGCGCGCATCCCCGCCGTGCTCCAGGGGTCATCGGGCCCGGTGTCGGTGATGCTGGAGCTGGATGCGCCACCCGCCTCCACGGCGTACGCCGCCTCGGCGGGCACGACGACACGCGACCGCCGCGTCGCCACCCAGGTCGCCATCTCCCGCGTTGAGAGCCTGCAGGCGTCGGTGCGGGCACGACTGTCGGCGCCGGCCACGAAGTCGACGGTGCTCTTCGAGACGTCCAAGGTCTACGCCGGCATCGCCGTGCGCACCGACGCATCACGGCTGGCAGCCCTCGCCGCGATCCCCGGCGTGAAGTCCATCCAACGCCTGGTCCCCAAGCAGCGTGACAACTTCGTCTCGGTGCCGCTCGTCAAGGCTCCGGAAGCCTGGGTCGACGCGGGCAAGACGGGCAAGGGCGTCACGGTCGGCATCATCGACACGGGTATCGACTACACCCACGCCGACTTCGGCGGCCCCGGCACGGTGGCGGCATACCAGGCGGCCCTCGCCGCCAAGGACGCCGGCCAGTCCCCGGCCTACCCGGACACCGAGAAGGTGGCGGGCGGCTACGACTTCGTGGGCAATGCCTACAACGCCTCAGACCCCGACAAGATGACACCCATTCCCGACGACAACCCGCTCGACTGCGGGGGCCACGGCACCCACGTCGCCGGCACGACGGCCGGCTACGGCGTGGCCGCCGACGGCACGACCTACCGCGGGCCGTGGACGGCGTCGACGCCCTTCGACACCATGGGCATCGGCCCCGGCGTCGCACCCGAGGCCACGCTCTACGCCCTCAAGATCTTCGGCTGCGAGGGATCCACCAACGTGGTCGTGGAGGCCCTCGACTGGGCCGCCGACCCCAACGGCGACGGCGACCTCTCCGATCACCTCGACGTCGTCAACATGTCCCTGGGCTCGGAATTCGGGTCGCCGCAGGACCCCGACTCCGTCGCATCGAATAACGCGGTGGACGTCGGCATTGCCGTGATCGCCTCGGCCGGCAACTCCGGGGATATCTACGAGATCACCGGGTCGCCCGGCATCGCCACCAAGGCCCTCAATGTGGCCGCCTCCGAGGACCGCGGCCAGATCGTGGACGGCTTCAGCGCCAGTATTGCCGGCTCATCCGCCAACTACCCCGCCCTGTTGTCCGAGGCGTACGACTGGACGGGCCAGCCCGGCGTCACCAATGCGGCCGTGGTGCAACTCGGCGACTGGAGCCAGTCACCGTCCGCCGACAACAACACTGACGGATGCAGCCCCTTCAGCGATGCCGATGCTGCCAAAGCCGCCGGCAAGGTCGTGCTGCTGCAGTGGAACGACAACAACGCGGCGCGACGCTGCGGATCCGCCGGGCGCTCGGGCAACGCCGCCACCGCAGGGGCGGCAGGGGCGATCCTGGGATCCTCCGCGACGCTCCTCACGGTGGGCATTCTCGGCGTCGACTCCATTCCTGTCGTGCTGTCCGACGGCACGGGGACGACCGCGATTCATGAGGCCCTCGGCGCCGGCAAGGCAGTGACCGCGACCCTCACCAATGCTCTGCGCAATTCCGTGCGCAACATCGTGCCCGTCGGGCCGACCGATCCCACCGACACGGTGATGGACTTCAGCTCGCGCGGCACTGCACTGGCGGGCAATGTGAAGCCGGATGTCTCCGCTCCCGGCGGCACGATCTTCTCGGCCGCCGTGGGCACCGGCAATCAGGGTGTCTCCTACAGCGGCACGTCCATGGCGGCGCCGATGACCGCCGGAGTGGCTGCGCTCATGGTTGAGGCACACCCGACGTGGAATGCCTCGGAGATCAAGGCCGGCCTCATGAACACGGCCGATCACGATCTCTACCTCGACGCCGGCCGCACAGGTCCGACCTATGACGTCCTGCGAGCCGGAGCCGGCCGCATCGACGCCGTCAACGCGGTGCGCAACGAGACCATCGCCTACGTCGTCGACGACCCCGGCGCCGTCTCGGTCTCCTTCGGGGTTATGAACGTCACCAGGCCCACGACGGTTACCAAGACCGTGCGCATCGCGGACAAGAGGGCGAGCGGATCCGCCGCGACATACGCGGTGAGCATCGCCAACGTGAATTCCCTGCCCGGTGCGACATACTCCGTGAGTCCGTCGTCGGTGAAGCTGAGCCCCGGGGCCACCAAGGACGTGACGGTCACGCTCGCGATCGACCCGAGCAGGCTCATCCACAAGGCCGACCCCACGATCACCCTGGACCCGCTGGAGATGGGGGTCATGCGCGACTTCCTCACTGACGCGAGTGCCCTGCTCACCGTCTCCACTCCGGGTGGCACGTCGCTGCGCGTGCCGGTGTTCTCCGCACCGAGGCCGGCCTCCGCCATCTCCGCGGCGCCCGTCACAGTGAAGGGCTCCGGCGCCCTCAAGAAGGGCACGCTCACTCTCCGGGGGCAGCAGGTCAACGTCCGGGGCACGGAGTCCTACGAGCGCGAGCTCTCCCGGGTCTCCGCGCTGCAACTCGTCGCCGAGAGCCCCGCCCTTCCCGAGTGCGAGCCGGGCATCAGCACCGGGTGCTGGACGACCGAAGATGAGCGGTCGGCCGACATCCGCTACCTCGGCGTCACTTCGGATGCCCGAGTCGTCGCAGCTGCCGGCAAGGATCCCCTGTCCGCGGAGGATGGCGCCTACGCCTACGTCGGTGTCTCCTCCTGGGCCCCGTGGCGCACGGCATCCGACATCGCATCGTTCCTCGTCTACCTCGACACCAACAATGACGGCAATCCCGAGGCGATCTTGGCGAACTCCCGCCTTGGCGAGTCCGACCTGCTCATGTCGATGGTGATCAGCGTCCGCGCCTCGGATCCGCTCGCGGTGATCGACATCGAGTCGCTCAACAACATGGCGGGCAATCGCGACACCGCGAAAATGCACTCGAACGCCATGGTGCTGCCCGTGTCCCTCGGCGCTCTCGCGCATCCGACGGACTCCGAAGGCAACGCCCTCGAGCCCTTCATTGCCCCCGGCCAGACCACGATCAGCTACTGGGTCGAGGCCTACGGGGGTTCCACCCTCATCGACACGATCGGCCACCCGCGGGTGCCCCTGCGCGTCGACCTGACCGCTCCCCCGCTGACGGCCTTCGATGCCGACGGCAACATGCCGACGCGCGCCATGGCAGGCAAGACGCTCACCGTGACGCTGGACCCCGCCAGGGCCGGCGACAACCCGCGTCTCCTGCTCCTCCATCACCTCAACGTCCTCGCGCGCAAGGCGCAGGTGGTCCCGGTGAGCGTCGGCTAGGTGAGCATCTCCGGCTCGGGCCGGTGTCGCCACGCGGTCCACAGCATCTGCGCTGCGACGGCGGCGAGGAGGAGGGCGAACGCCGTCTGCACGACGTCGGCGTTGAGCGCGAGGGCGAGGCTCGCGCCGGTCACGGCGCCCACGATCGCACCTGCGCCCATCCGTAGGCCCATGGCCCAGTCGGTGAGGCCGGTGCGCGCAAGCCTGAACGCCGAGAGGAGGGCGATCGGGATCATCACGAGCAGCGAGGTCCCAGCCGCGTCGTGCTGCGAGAAGCCGAAGAAGGTGACGAGGAGCGGGATGAGCACGATCCCGCCTCCCACGCCCATCATCGACGACATAAGCCCCATGGCCAGTCCGCACGCCACATAGCCCACGAGGACGATCGGCGTGATGGCCGGCAGGGACGAAACGCCGTCGCCTCCGGAGGGCCAGGCGAGCTTCACCGCCGCGAGGATCAGCAGAGCCGCGAAGGCGATCTGCAGCCCGCGGTCGGCGACCTTGTGGATCCAGGTCGTCCCGATCCACGAGCCCGAGAGACCGCCGATGACGATGGCCACGGCCGGGATCCAGGCCACGGACTCGTCCCGCGCGTACGTGATGGAGCCCGCGAGCGCCGCGAGGGCGATCATCACCAGCGAGGTGGCCTGCGCCCGCTTCTGCGGGACATGCACGAGCAGCACGAGGATCGGCACCACGACGATGCCGCCGCCCACGCCGAAGAGCCCGGACAGCACGCCCGCGACGAGTCCGATGGCGAGATCCCGGACGAGGGTCGCGCCCCTCATCGCGCCCGCGGTCAGAGCCACTTGCCGTAGAGGAGGGCTTCGGGCGGGGTGTACTCGATGGAGGCCGACATGCCGGAGAACTGGCCGGTGATGGCCCGCGCCCACTGACCGGCCTTGTGCACCAGTGTGCGCTCGGCGGTCTGCATGCGGTCGCGCACCAGGAGAACGCCCATGTCCGCACCGGGGTAGCGGTACTCGTTGACGCCGTACACCCGCAGGTAGAAGGCCTCGTCGGATCCCGTCACGTTGTGCCAGTCGGTCTCGAGGCGCACGAACGAGACCGACCCGTCCTCGGCCATCCGCCACAGGCCGCTGCGCGGCGCCTGGGTGATGATCTCGACCTCGTCGGTGGTCTGCTTGAGCACCAGCTGGCTCCAGCGGTCGAAGTCGCGCCACCGGGACTCCACCACCTCCAGGTCGCACTCCCAGTCCACGTCCATGAACTCCAGCAGGTGGAAGAGGAAGAGCGGGATGCCGCCGTAGCGCGAGGTGATGAGGTTGGTGAGAGGGGAAGCGCCGGAAATGCGCGGGTTGATCTCGCCGAGGTAGACCGTGCCGTCGTCGAGGTCGACGAGGAAGTCCATGCAGAAGACGCCGCGGTAGCCCTCGGCGTAGAGCCGGTCGCCCAGGCGTCGCGCCAGGGACCGGATCGCCTCTTGGTTGTCTGCCAGGGAGATGGGGGCGCAGTCGTTGCCGCACCATCCCCCCGGATAGGGAGTCAGCTCCTCGAAGCCGGTGATGTCGACCTGCACCGGCCCCACCAGGGTGCCGTGCCGCGTCGCGCAGGCTTCCAGCGTGCCCGGTAGGTGACGGATATTGCGCATGACCTTGAGCTGCTCGCTCGACAGCGACTCGGCATGCTCGTCCCAGTCGGTCGCCTCGTTGACGAAGAACGTCGTGCGCCCCGAGTCGCCATACGGCAACTGCACGACGAGTCGGCTTCCGAGCCCGGCCGCCTGCGCCTGGGCGAGCAGGTCGTCGTACGACGTCGCCGTCGTGAGGATGTTCGGGGCGCTGGGCACGCCCGCCTCGTTGCCGAGCCGCGTGGTCTCGATCTTGGAGTCGATGCGCTCGCGCAGGGCGCGCGGCGGGAGGGCGATGGTGAGTCCCAGCTCATGGGCCCGTCGCTCGGTCTCCTCGTCGAACATCACGAAGAGGGCGTATCCCTTGCCGCGCCTGCCGATGTAGTCGATGACCTCCTTGTGCCCGAGCAGATAGGAGTTCACCGACTCGAAGGTCTCGAACTCCCGCGGGCCGGGGTGGGTCGGCACGAAGACGTGGTCGTGCTCGCCGTCGAAGGAGTCGAAGTAGCAGACGTAGCGGAAGTTGTTGACCCAGTCGTCGAGCCCGAGCAGGTTGTACGCCGTC
>JBPCSL010000030.1:0-10758 GCA_051007175.1 Candidatus Nanopelagicales bacterium | reverse complement strand
GACGGTCTGGTAGCGACGCCCCAGAGGGCTGGTCCATGTCGGATCCGGCGGAGTGGACGGGTCGCGAGGCCCTTCATCGTGGACCTGCCAGCCGGAGGCCTCGCGGTGACGGTTGTGGCGCGGACAGGTCGGGGACATCGCGTGGGCCGCGGTGTGGCCACCCTCGGCGTAAGGGGTGAGGTGGTCGGCATCGCAGTTCTTCGATCGAACTCCGCACGCCGGATGCTTGCAGCGCGCCTCCCGAGAATGCAGGAACCGTCGAAGTCGCGATCCGGGGAACCTGCGTCGACCCTCGTCTAGGAGGTAGTCGCCGACCGGATCGGTCACCCATCGAACCCAGTCCGCATCTCCCGCAAGAGCGCGCACCAACTCGGCATCCAGAGACCCATAACCCTCGAGCTCCCCCGGTGAATCCGTGAGGCCGAGGAGTGTCTCGAGCGAGACGGTGACGCGGATTTGCACGTCGACAGGGGATGCCGGGAGGGTCGCCGTCAATCCACAGGCCACGGGGGCAGACGACCCTCCCGTGTCAGGGGCGACGGACGGTGCGGCGACGGACGGTTCGGCGACCGACAGTGCGGGGACGGCCGCCGCACCGACGGGCGCGAGGCCAAAGGCAGCGAGCAACGCTGCGTGGCGCCACTGGCCCAGGGTGCGGTCATCGCCCTCGGTCGCGCTATCGCGCAGTCGGCGAGCGCGCCGATCGATGATCTGGTGCATCACACTGAGGTCGACGGCAGGACCGCGCGCTGCAAGGCAGGCGATGCCATCCGGCTCGGCATACAGGTGCACGTCGGTGAAGTCGCGCTCCGCGCGCTTCCGCCGCTTCGCGGCAGCGGCAGGATCGAGGGAGGCAACGAGACGGCCCATGCGCTCGCGCAGACGCGCCGGAGGTAGCCCACCGGCGAAGGCCAGGGCCTGCGACACCGCGCGCTCCGACAGGTCGACTCCGTCGGCGTCCTGAGTGCCGGAGAGAAGGGATGCGGCCTCGTAGATCTCCCGCGCCTGCGCCACCGTCAGACGACCCGCTGCCACCTGGATGCCCAGCACGGGCCAATCCCGCAGGACGGCGTGTGCGGCGTTCACCCGTGCCGTCGCTGTGCGAGGGGCAATGTGCAAGGCGGCGGCCACCTCATCGGCCACCCACGACTGCTGATGGGACGAGAACCCACCCGTCTCGGACGCTGTCGCGGACTTCACGGCATCGGACACCGCGACAAGGGCACGGGCCTGCATCATGTGCACCCAGCCCGCCAGTCGATCGGTGGCCTGGAGGTAGCTCACCCGCGCAGAGTCGTCGAGCACACCGGGGTCCACCGCATCCAGCGCCTGCGCCAGTGTGAGTCCAGGCTCCAGCGCCTCCCACGCGGAACCTCCCGCGCGGGTGACGTCGATCCAGCCGTCTGACATGCGATCAACGTAGTTGGGGGGTCTGACATTCACGGTGATGCTTCATCGGGGAGACATGAGATCTGTGGATATCGAGCACGTCGATGTCCTCATATCGAGAACGTCGATCTACTCGCATCAAGAACGTCGATCCGCTCACATCGAGAACGTCGATCCAGACCTGCGCACGCCACGGACAACCCGACCGGAGACAATGGCCCCATGGACGACGTTGCGGAGATCTCCCCCTACGAGCGCTTCGGGGGCAACGCCTTCTTCACCGCCCTCGTCCACGACTTCTACCTCGGCGTTGCCGACGATCCGGTCCTGCGGCCGATGTACCCCGAGCAGGACCTGGGGCCTGCCGAGGAGCGCCTGCGGATGTTCCTCGAGCAGTACTGGGGTGGCCCCACGACGTACTCCGACCTGCGAGGCCATCCCCGGCTGCGCATGCGCCACGCTCCTTACGCCATCGACTTCGACGCCATGCAGCACTGGCTCGATCACATGCGCACGGCCCTGGATGGCCGGAACCTTCCGCCAGCCGACGACGCAGAGCTGTGGAAATACCTCTCGCAGGCGGCCTTCGCCATGGTCAATACGGGCTTCGAGAGCTAGAGGACGGCAGTGTCCAATGCCTATAGCGCCATGACCGCACTCTCGAGCCGACGCGTCACCTGATGACGGGGATTCCGGACACTATGCCTTCCTCGCCCGACGAGGAGATTCGCCTCGTTCCGTACGACTCATCATGGCCAGTCCGATACGCCGACGAAGCGGGTCGACTCATGGCGGTGCTCCACGAGTACGCGACCGGGGGAATCCACCACGTCGGAAGCACGGCGGTACCTGGATTGATGGCCAAGCCGGTCATCGACATCCTCGTGGGGGTGGAGAGCCTGACGGCTTCCCAGACCTGCGTCGCTCTCGTGGCGCAACTGGACTATTGCTATGCGCCCTACCGCACGGACGAAATGCACTGGTTCTGCAAGCCCCGGCCTTCGCAACGCACGCATCACCTGCACCTTGTACCGACAGCGTCGCAGAGATTTGCGGACGAGCTCACCTTCAGGGACTACCTGCGCGGACATGCCGACCGTGCTCGGGCATATGAGCAACTGAAGATCACGCTGTCCGAGCGATCCAGCCATGACCGCGAGGCCTACACCGAGGGGAAGGCCGGCTTCATCCGAGACACTCTCGAACTCGCCGCCGCCCGCGATTGAGGGTCGGGATCCAGCCACGGCCGACCCCCTCCCCCGCACCGAGAGGCCGCAACTCACTCCTCCCCGCGACAGGGGGCGGGTAGCCTCACCCAGTGACCATGCGCCCGTGGAAGTCCCTGTCCGCCCTTGCCGCCCTGGCCGTCCTCGCCGCCGGCCTGACCCTCCCGGTCAACACCGCCAGCGCCAGCACGGCCACTGCCAGCACGGCCGCCGAGCCAGCAGTCGCTCCCACCCCGCGCGCCAACACCTTCCCCGAGCGCTTCAGCGTCAATGCCGCCGGGGACCTGGCCATCACCGGCAACACCCTCATGACCTGCCCCGACAGCGTGAGCACCTGCGCGGAGGCCCGGCAGGGCGGCGGCACCAGCGCCCGCTTCAACAACAACAGCTACTCCATGGTGATGGTCGACATCGATGCCGACCCCACCACCATCAACTCCTCCAGCGCCGATCTGCTCATCCCGACGCGCGCGCCGATCCTCTTCGCCGGCCTCTACTGGGGCGCGGGAGCGTCCGGCGACGAGGCCAAGGGCCAGGCTCCGGCCAACGCCGGCTCGGTCAAGTTCAAGACACCGGGCAGTACGTCGTACACGTCGCTCACCGCCGCCAAGGTCTCGACCATCTCCACGAGCGGGAAGAACAAGACCTACGCCGCTGTCGCCGACGTCACGTCGCTCGTCGCCCAGTCGGGCCGCGGCACCTACACCGTCGCCGATGTCAAGGGCGACCTCGGGGTCAACCATTTCGTCGGGTGGTCGCTCATCGTCGTGTACGGCGATCCGACCGAGCCGGTGCGGGCGATGAGCGTCTTCGACGGCATGGTGAGCGTGAGCTCCGGCTCCCCCGCGACCATCGACGTATCGGGCTTCAAGACCCCTCCAACCGGACCGGTGCGCACCGCCCTGGGCGTGGTGGCCTATGAAGGCGACCTCGGCATCACCGGCGACCAGTTCGAGCTCGACGGCAAGGCCCTGAGCAACTCGGTCCGCCCCGCGGACAACTTCTTCAATTCGACCGTCACGACCAAAACGGCGCTCTTCGAGGCGAAGTCCCCGAACTACCGCAACCAGCTCGGCTTCGACACCGGTCTCATCGACGCCACCGGCCGCATTGCCAATAATGCGACCAAGGCGACATTCCGCGCCTCGTCGACCGGCGACCAGTACTACCCCGCGGCACTCACCTTCTCGACGGAGCTCTTCTCACCGAGGTACGACGCGGTGAAGTCGGTCGTCGACCTTGATGGTGACGCCGTGCGCCCCGGGGACATCCTCGAGTACACGATGTCGCTGAAGAACGACGTCACCGCGCTCAACGGTGATGCCTCCAGTGGCACGGTCATCACCGACACGCTGCCGGCCGGGGCGACGTACGTGCCGGGCAGCCTTGTCGTCGATGGCGCCAAGGTGCCCGACTCCGGGTCCGTGGCCACCGTCTCCGGCGGCGTGCTCACCGTGCGCGTCGGCACGGGGGCGACGGCGACGGGCGGCGGGCGCCTCGCCATCGGGGCCAGCACCGTCATCACCTACCGCATGCAGGTCGGTGCCGACACCCCCGGCAACACCGTCCTCGCCAATGACTTCCGCGTCGCCGGCACCGCGGCCACCTCCGGCTTCGCCGTCACGGGCATCTCCAACGAGGCCAAGGTCACCGTCGTCGCGAACGGCGCCGACCTCTCCATCGTCAAGACCGCCGCCACGGCACTGGTGGCAGGCCAGACCGCCCGCTACTCCCTCGCGGTGTCGAACGCCGGCCCCGGCAGCGCCGAGTCCGTCGTAGTCAAGGACGCGATCCCCGCGGGACTGGAATTCGTCAGCGCCACCGGCACGGGCTGGTCCTGCGTCGACGACTCCGGCACCCTCACGTGCGACCGCCCCTCGCTGCCCGCCGGGGCCAGCGCGCCGCCCATCACCCTCACCGTCGCGGTGCCCGAGAACTCCTCGGACTCGGGCAGCATCGTCAACACCGCGACCGTGACGAGCGAGACTCCGGATCCCGATCCGGGCAACAACAGCTCGACGACCACGACGCCGAGCGATCGCAGCGCCGATCTCGCTATCCACAAGTGGCACGAGGGCACCGCGATCCCCGGTGACCGCATTACCTACACCCTCGCGGTGCGCAATGAGGGCCCGTCTCAGGCCACCGGAATCACGGTCTCGGATCCGCTGCCGACCGGGCTGGCTCTGGTCTCCGCGACCGGCGAGGGCTGGTCGTGCACCGGCACATCGACGGTCACCTGCGCGCGCACCGCGCCCCTCGAGCCCGGGGAGTCGGCTCCGTCGATCAGCGTGGTCGCCGATGTCCTGCCGTCGGCGGGTACGTCGATCTCCAATACGGCGACTGTCACGGGTGCCGAGCCCGATCCCACTCCCGGCAACAACTCCTCCACCGACGGTGCTGAAACCGAGCGAATCTTCGACGGGATCGAGAGCGTGTCGCATCCCGGCAAGGCCGTGGCGGGAGGGCCGGCGATCCCGGTGACCGTCCGTGCCTACAACGCCGGTCCCGGCTCCGTCCCGGCTGGCGCGGATGCGGTGCACACCATCACGCTGCCGAGAGGCACGTCACTCGCGAGCTACTCCGGCGCAGGCTGGACGTGTACGCCGGCCACCGGTGCCGCGACAGCCTCGCCGCTCACGGTGACCTGCCACCTGCCGCTGGCCTCGGACTGGGCTGCTGACTCCTCGCTCACCCCGCTGGTGCTCCAGGTCGCCGTCGCTGCCGGCGAGACGCAGGACAAGCTGGTGGAGGCCGTCCTCAGCACGACCTCGAACGTCCGCGAGATCGACACGGAGAACAATCGCGCCACCGACATCATCACGCTGGAGACCTCGGCCGACCTCGCGCTCGCCACGACGAGCTCGGCCGCACTCCTCGCGGGCGGACCCGCGAAGCCACTGATCTTCACGGTGACCAACAACGGGCCGGCGACCGATCCGGGGCCGATCACCGTGCGATTCAGCCGCCTGCACGGGCTACGGCTGGCCGCGGCCCCCGGGAGCCCCTGGGTCTGCACCGAGGCCGACGGTCGCCTCCTGTGCGTCCTCACCGGCGTGACCCTGGAGGCGGGACAGCAGGCCCCGCCTCTCGCCCTCGAGGTGAGCGCCCCGGATCCGGAGATGCTCGACTCGGCATTCGACCTCACGGGCATCGTGAGCTCCCCGCAGCCGGACGCGGATCCCGCCAATGACTCGGCCACCGCACCCATCACGGTGACGACGTACGCCGACATCTGGACCGCGAAGACGGCCTCGCCCGCGACCGTGACCGCAGGCGACACCGTCACCTACACGCTGACCGTCAGCAATGGCGCTCCCCACGGCGGACCGTCGGTGGCGCGCGATGTCTCCATGACCGATGACCTCGGTGCCCTCGGACTTGTCATCGAGTCGGTCACGGCAGAGACGGACGGACTCGACTGCTCGGCGTCCACCGAAACGGTCGTCAGCTGCTTCATGCCCATGCTCGGCCTCGGCAGCACGGCGACGGCGCGCGTGGTGGCTCGCACCGACCCGGCGTGGTTCGGCACGGGCCGCGCCATCACCAACGTCGTGAGAGCGACCTCATCCACGCCCGGCGGTGATCGCCCGCCTGGCTCGGCGACCATCACGACCAATCAGGTCTCGACGCTCACCCTGAGCAAGACCGTGCAGGGCAAGGCCGCAGGCGGGCGCCTCGATCCAGGAGCAGCCGTCACCTACGTGATGCAGGTCGGCAATGCCGGTCCGGCCGATGCCCAGGGCGCGACCGTCACGGACGTCATGCCCACCGGCATCACCCCCTCCGTCGCCGTCGGCAATGGCTGGGCCTGCACGATCACCGGCCAGCAAGTGTCGTGCACGACGCCCGACGTGCTCCCGGTCGGCGGATCGATCCCCCCGATCCTCATCTCCGGACTCATCGACCCCGATGCGCGGGGCGCCATCGTCAACGGCGCGACCGTCGAGCCCGAGTCCCCCGGCAAGGGCGATCGCGACACCATCACGATGAACGTCGGTGACATCGTCGACCTCGACATCGCCCACTACGGGCCCACCGTGCTGCAGGCCGGCGAGACGTGGCAGACCACCGTCGGCGTGCGCAACAACGGGCCCGCGACGGAGCCCGGGCCGATCCGCGTCGTCATCGACCAGACGTCGGCGACGCCGAAAACCGCCCGGGGCGAGGGCTGGGACTGCACGGTGAAGGGCCAGCGCATCACCTGCGTCATCGACGGTCCCCTGGCGATGGGGGCCAGCCTCCCGCCCATCAGGATCACGAGCGCGACATCGCCGTCCGGGACCCAGGTGACCTCGGTCGCCACCGTCTCCGGCAAGCGCGAGGACTCAGACCGCACCAATAACCGCTCGGCGACCTCGGCCGTGCTCGAGCGCCCGGCCGACATCGCCGTGCGCAAGCGGGCCACCACCGACACCGTCGAGGCCGGCGGCAGGGTGACCTTCGAGGTGACGGTCACCAACAAGGGACCCGGCGCCACGGCCGATGCCCAGGCGGTCGACGTCCTGCCCGCAGGGCTGACCTGGCTGCGGGGATCGTCGGATCCGCGCTGCGCCAACGAGACGGGACCCGTGACCTGCAGCGCCGGCGAGACCCTGAAGGCCGGGGAGTCGACGACGTTCCGCATCGTGGCCGCCGTGGCCACCGACGCGCGAGGGTCCATCACCAACGCGGTGGTCGCCTCGTCATCCCAGCCCGACCCCGACCCCTCCAACAACCGCGATCGCACCACGATCACGGTCACTCCTCCCGCGCCCCCGGAGCAGCCGCAGCAGCCGCTCATCGATCCACCGGACACGATCAAGGACAGCGGCACGACGGAGATCTACGACGAGAAGCCGCCGACCAACGCGGGACAGACCGCCAAGGTGCAGGTCAGCTGCCAGCCGCTGCTGACCCAGCCACGTGGCGACTTCACCTACTGCACGGTGACGAAGCGCTCCGACGGGTCAATCTGGATCTTTGTGCCCGGCACCAGCGCGCTGCAGGTGAAGGTCCGCATCACGGCCCCCGCTGTCACGGGCTACTCGAAGATGGACATCACCTACGTCTACACGACGAAGAAGGTGCGCTAGCCCTCACTTCACGACGCTGAGCGACGCCCTCGACACGGGGGGCGTCGTCCGGAGGAAGACCTGACCCCGCACGGTGGTGAGCCGCTTCCAGCCCGTGCACGTGACGGCCGACACCCGCGAGGCATCGTCGGAGAGGAAGCCGAGGCGACGGGCGGCGTGCAGCACGCGCATGGGGAGGCCGCCGAAGCCAGGGCGGTCCCAGATCTCCTGGGCGATGATCTGGGCATCCGCGCCCTCGGCCGAGCGGCGACGGAACTCCGCGACGGACTCGTCGACCAGGGGGATGAGGTCTCCCGACACTCCGGCGATCGGCAACTGCCATCCGTCGGACGGCGGGAGCACGGCGAGAGCGGAGTCGCCGACAATGGGCTCCGGCAGTGTCAGGGCGACGGCGCTCGCGGACTCCTCGATGCCGGCGCGCACATCCCGCGCGTACGCCGTGACATCGATCTCCTCGGCCACCGGGTCCACCAGGGGCAGGGCCACGAAGCTCATGACCTCCATGGGCGGCGTGCCGTAGACGCCGAGCGCTCGGGCACGCGCCACGACGCGCACGAGAGCCTGCGGATCCCAGCTGCACAGTCGCTCGAGGTGCGCGATGAGCAGTCGGCCCTCGTGCGAGGGCAGCCGCAACGCGGCAGGCGCCGGGGTCACGACGAGGACCCCTCCAGGGCGACCGCGAGCATGTCACGCTGCTCCTGCGGGAGGGGGGACGCCGCACCGCTCTCGTCGAGGTGCACCAGCACCGTCTTGGCGCGCGCGGCCACCTCGCCCGACGGGGCGTGGACGTCGTACGCGACGGTGTAGGACGACGAGCCGATGCGCTCGACCCACGCGTCGATGACCACGCCCTCCGGGGACAGTCCCAGCGAGCTCAGGTAGTCGATCTCGTTGCGCACGACCACGTGGTTCATGCGGAATAGCCTGTCGCCCAGGAGCCGGACCAGCAACTTGAGCCGCACCTCTTGGAGGTAGGTGAGGTAGGCGACGTTGTTGACGTGTCCCATGGTGTCGAGATCGGCGTACCTCTGCTCCACGGTGAAGCGGATCCGGCCCATCTCAGTCGCGAGTCAGCTTGCGGTACGTCGCCCGGTGGGGGCGCGCGGCCTCGACGCCAAGGCGCTCCACCTTGTTCTTCTCGTAGGACTCGAAGTTGCCCTCGAACCAGAACCACTGCGAGTCGCCCTCGTAGGCGAGGATGTGCGTCGCGATGCGGTCGAGGAACCACCGGTCGTGCGAGGTGATGACAGCGCAGCCCGGGAACTCCAGGAGGGCATTCTCCAGGGAGCCCAGGGTCTCCACGTCGAGGTCGTTGGTGGGCTCGTCGAGCAGGAGCAGGTTGCCGCCCATCTTGAGGGTGAGCGCGAGGTTGAGGCGGTTGCGCTCCCCGCCCGAGAGCACGCCGGCGGGCTTCTGCTGGTCAGGCCCCTTGAAGCCGAAGGCCGACACATAGGCGCGCGAGGGCATCTCGACGTTGCCGACCTTGATCCAGTCGAGCCCGTCGGAGACGACCTCCCACACATTCTTCTGCGGATCGAGACCCGCGCGGCTCTGATCGACGTACGACAGGGTGACGGTCTCGCCGACTCGGAGGTCGCCCGAGGTGGGCAGCTCGTCCTTGTCGTCCGATCCGCCCTGCGCGGCGGCGACGATCATGCGGAAGAGCGTCGTCTTGCCGACGCCGTTGGGGCCGATGACGCCGACGATGCCGTTGCGCGGCATGGTGAACGACAGGTCGTCGATGAGGACCCGGTCGCCGAAGGCCTTCGTGAGGCCCTTCGCCTCCACCACGACATTGCCCAGGCGCGGGCCGGGCGGGATCTGGATCTCGTCGAAGTCGAGCTTGCGCGTCTTCTCGGCCTCCGCCGCCATCTCCTCGTAGCGGTCAAGGCGGGCGCGGCTCTTGGTCTGGCGAGCGCGAGCGCTGGAGCGCACCCACTCGAGCTCGTCCTCGAGGCGCTTCTTCATCTTGACGTCGCGCTGTCCCTCGACCTTGAGGCGGGCGGCCTTCTTCTCGAGGTAGGTCGAGTAGTTGCCCTCGTAGGGGTACGCGCGACCGCGATCGAGCTCGAGGATCCACTGGGCGACATTGTCGAGGAAGTAGCGGTCGTGGGTGATCGCCACGACGGTGCCGGGGTACTTCTCGAGGTGCTGCTCGAGCCACTGCACGCTCTCGGCATCGAGGTGGTTGGTGGGCTCGTCGAGCAGCAGGAGGTCGGGCTGCTGGAGGAGGAGCTTGCATAGTGCGACGCGGCGCTTCTCCCCGCCGGAGAGGACCGCGACGTCGGCATCTCCCGGGGGGCACCGCAGGGCGTCCATCGCCTGGTCGAGCTGGGAGTCGAGGTCCCAGGCGTTGCGGTGGTCGATCTCCTCCTGGAGCTTGCCCATCTCCGCGAGCAGGGCGTCGTAGTCGGCGTCGGGGTCGGCGAGCTGCGCCGAGATGTCGTTGAAGCGGTCGATCATGGCCTTGGTCTCGGCCACACCCTCCTCGACGTTCTCGAGGACCGTCTTGGACTCATCGAGCATCGGCTCCTGCATGAGGATGCCGACGGTGTAGCCCGGGGAGAGCATGGCGTCGCCGTTGGAGACCTGGTCGGCACCGGCCATGATTTTGAGCAGGGAGGACTTGCCCGCGCCATTGGGGCCGACCACACCGATCTTCGCCCCCGGCAGGAAGGACAGGGTGACGTCGTCCAGGACGACCTTGTCGCCGTGCGCCTTGCGTGCCTTGCGGAGGGTGTAGATGAATTCGGCCATGGGGGCAAGGGTAGTGGGGACGCTCAGATGGCGACTGACCCGTCTCAGTCAGGCGCTGGCTGGATGCCGAGAAGCCCCGGCATCCAGCCATGCGCGGACTCCCGTCACGCCGCGGCCGTCTCCCGACGCGACCACGGATCGTCCTCGCCCTCATCGGAGCGGTCGCCCAGGGCCTCCTCGACCGCCCGGTCCTCCTGGCGTTGCACGCCCTCGCGCTTGAGGTCCATGGCCCGAGTGGCACCGCGCATGAGGTCGGGTCCGACGGTCGTGGCCTCGATCTCGAAGAAGGTGCGCTTCTCCGACTCGCCCTC